>NZ_JBBIAB010000014.1 GCF_039634785.1 Tistrella mobilis
GACGTGAACCACCCGATCCCATCCCGAACTCGGCCGTGAAACCGTCCTGCGCCAATGGTACTTCGTCTTAAGACGCGGGAGAGTAGGTCGCTGCCAGGTCTTGCAACCGCATGGACGGACAGAAAACGCTCGAACAACTAAGCGCGATCTCATCTCGATCCACACTGCCAACCGCCTACGCCCTGACGCGGGGTGGAGCAGCCCGGTAGCTCGTCAGGCTCATAACCTGAAGGTCGCAGGTTCAAATCCTGCCCCCGCAACCAAGTTTCCAGCAAACGCCGCCCCGGCCACTCGCCGCGGGCGGTGTTGCTGCGTTTGGGCATCGCATTCTCTCTTTCTCTCTCCCTCACCAGATGGGGCAGGGGAGGGCCTCCGCCCCTCCTCAGAAGCCCGCCCCTCCTCAAAAACATGGGGGCCAGCGGGGGCCGGATCTCATCGGGCAGGGGGCCCCGCGTTCTTCGTTCCATCTTCCATCTCCGGCGCTCCCCTGAGGGCGGACGGTACCTTCGCCTGATCCGTCATGCCCTGACCTTTGGTGCAGCCGCACTTGTCCTCATGGTGCGAGTACGTTTAAATCGACGTCGTTTGCGAAAGGTTCAGATTTCTATGCCGATATACGAGTTTGGCCCCCAAGAAATCCGTCCCCTCAGTAAAACCACATTCAGCCAGGTGCGGATGCAGGAACGGCGTGACCTGCAACGCCTGCTGCGGGCGAACGTTTCGGTCATTGCACCCGACACGCTGGTCATCTCGGAAGAGTTCGGAGATTGGGACGAGTCGCACCGACGAATCGATCTCCTTGGCATTGACCGAAACGCGAACCTTGTGGTGATCGAGCTCAAGCGTACCGAGAACGGCGGTCATATGGAGTTGCAGGCCATACGCTACGCCGCGATGGTCTCCACCATGACTTTCGAGCGGGCCACCGAGGTGTTCGCTCGCTATCTCACCCAAATCGGCAGGGCCGGCACCGATGCACGCGCCCAGCTCCTCGACTTCCTCGGGTGGGATGAGCCTGACGAGGATCGTTTTGCGCAGGATGCCCGCATCGTTCTGGCCTCTGCCGAGTTCAGCCGTGAGTTGACGACGTCGGTTCTCTGGCTGATCGAGCGGGACATCGACATCCGATGTGTGCGCCTCCAACCTTACGACCTCAATGGCCAGGTCCTCGTGGATGTCCAGCAGATCATTCCGCTTCCGGAGGTCGCGGAATACCAGGTCCGTGTCATCGAGAAGAAGCGCAAGGAGCGCGAGGCTCACACGAGCACTCGAGACCGGACCACTTATGATCTTGTCCTCGGTGGACGCCTGCTAACGAGATTGCCAAAACGGCACGCGATATATCAAGTGTTCCGTCACCTTGTGGAAAACGGCATCGCACCGAAGGATGTCGCCCGACACTGCGGCGCATTGGCCAATCGTGCCCTCGTCTGGGTCGAGGGCGAGGTCGCGGGTGACGAATTCCGTCGCTTGGCGACGGATGTCCGAGCGCAGGAAGGGCGGACCTTCGATTCGGGGCGGTACTTCTGTGGTGATGATGAACTCATTCGATTTAATGGATGCACTTATGCCTTTCTGAATCAATGGGGCGGCAGGGATTTTGAGGACGTCATGGCGAGATTGCGTGATACGTTTCCTGACAAAGAGATTGCCTTCACGCCCTCTGAATAGCTGCCATTCGTACTTCCTATAAAGGCCGACAAGAGCCTGAAGGATCAGAAGGCTTTGTGGCAGTCCATCATGCCCGAGACCAATGATGCCGTTGTCCCCGTGTTCATCGCTCGCAAGGCTGAGATCGATACGGGGTTCAGCGCTGCCACCGCGGATGCCGTCGCGTGGGGTGGAGCAGCCCGGTAGTTCATCAGGTTCATAACCTCAGGGCCGCAGATTCAAATCCTGCCAGCGCAACGAAGCTTTGAGCAAACGCCGCCCCTCCTCAAAAACATGGGGACCAGCGGGGGCCGGATCTCATCGGGCAGGGGCCCCCGCGATCTTCCTTCCCTCTCCAGCGCCCCCTATTGTCGTTCTCCGTAAAAGGAGAGGGTGCGCTGCATCTCTGCCGTCTATTGCCGTTTGGCATTCAGGCTCCATATTATTGCCAGATGCAGGAGGCGCAGATGCAGCTACACCCGATCGCCCCAACCCCGTTCCATCAGCAAGACCCCGCGATCACCGACGCGGAAGCCGGTGCACTGGCGCGGGCCACGGTGAACCTGTTTCGGGCCTGGGGGCTGAGCGATGCCGAGGCCAGAAACCTTTTGGGTGGCATGGCGGCACGGACCTGGGCGCGGTGGAAGGATGGCGAGATCGGCCGGATCGACCGGGATCTGCGGATGCGTATGGCGCATCTGATGGGCATCCATAAGGGGCTGCGCTATCTGTTCAGGGAAGGGGACCGCGGTTATGCCTGGGTGCGCAAGCCGAACGCGGCGTTTGCCGGCAAGTCCGCCCTCGACATCATGATGCGGGGCGAGTTGTCCGATCTGGCACTGATGCGGGACTGGCTCAACGCCGAGCGCGGCGCATGGTGAGCGGCGAGGCGGTGTTGCGGCGGGTATGCTGGGAGACGACCTGGCGAATCATCCGCTCAATCTGGCCGCCCATCGACCTGTTCGAGGACATCGCCGATCCGCATGATTGGGAGGCGCTGGTTGCCGTCGAGGCCAAGACCAATCCCCGTGTCCGCGACGAGGTCGGCGATCTGGGCAAGGTGCCTCCGGCGCGCCGGATCGGCGGGCCCGGAGCCAGTCTGGTGATGGCGCCGTTCGTTCACTGTTCGCCCGCCCGCCCGGGGCGTTTCACGAATGGCAGCTACGGCATTTATTATGCCGGCGATCGCGAGGAGGTCGCCCTGGCGGAGACCATTCATCATCACGGACAATTCATGGCGGCAACCGGCGAGGCTCCCGGCTGGACCTCGGATTTCCGCGCCCTGATCGGTGCGATCGATCGGGACCTGCATGACGTGAATGCCGTGCCGGAGGTTCTCCATCCCACCGATTACGCCGCATCGCAGGCGGAAGGTGCTGTACGTCGCGCTGCGGGCAGCGACGGCCTGGTCTGGAACAGCGTCCGGATGCCCGGCGGGCAGTGTATCGGGGTATTCTGGCCCGATGTGGTGACGATCCCGGTTCAGGGCGCGCATTTCTGCTATCACTGGAATGGTACACGGGTGGATTTCGTGAAGCGCTATGGAACCGGAGAGATTCTGGAAGTGAGGTGAGACGTGGAAGAGGGGGACCCGGATGCACCATCCTCTCCGGTCTGTTACGCCGCCGAGGCCGATGATCTCTATATGGGCTATGCCGGGCGGGACGAGATCCTGGTCCTGCTGACCGATCTTCTGCGCCGGGAGGATATGGTGGGGCGGGACGAGGCGGTGCGGGCGGTGCTGACCGGGGAAATCCGGCGGCTGGGCGGCACCCCGCCGGAACCGGGCGATCTTCAGGCAGCGAGGGCTGTGCCGGCGGCGGATGTTCTGCGCCGGCTGGCGGATCTGCTGCCCCGGCTGCGCGATGACGGCCTTCATGCGGTCTTGCGGCGGCTGGTCGATCGGTGATCGGGCAGGTTCGCGCTTGCCTTCGGCGCCGGGGAAGCGGAGGGTGCGGCGCTGATGCAGCACCTGAAGGAGACCGGACATGTCCGACCAGGGTGACGACTACGTGTATGACGAGGCCACCGGCGAATGGCTGCCGGCCTCGGAGTTGGCGGCCTCGCAACCCGAGGGCCAGGCCCCCGCGGGGGAGCGGGTGGTGAAGGATGCGGCCGGCAATGTGCTGGCGGATGGCGACCAGGTGACGCTGATCCGGGATCTGAAGGTGAAGGGCACCAGCCAGACGCTGAAACAGGGCACCGTGATCCGGTCGATCCGCCTGACGGCGAATGACGAGGAAATCGACTGCCGGCACGAGTCCATCAAGGGGCTGGTGTTGCGGACCGAGTTCGTGCGCAAGCGCTGATGATCCGGACCGGTACCGGTGGTTGCGGTGCATGCCGCGTCACCTGTACAGTCGGGTGGTCCCACAGCCCCGAGAGGCCATGTCCGAGATGATGCCGACCGTCTATCAGAGCGATCTGTTCATCCCCCGCTACCGGCCGATCAGCCGCGGGCGCTGGGAGCTGCGGGTGGTGTCGATGAACATGGCCCCGGGCTATTGGACGATGTCGGCGCTGGTCGAGAATATGGCCGTGCTGCTGCGCGACCGGCAGAGCTGGATGTCGACCACCCCGCTCGAGATCGAGAGCCAGGAGATCGGCGTGCATCTGGCACGCGGCCATGTGCTGATCTATGGCATGGGCATGGGCTGGTCGGCACTGGCGAGCGCGCTTCAGGATACGGTCACCGCGGTGACGGTTGTCGAGTTCGACCCGGATGTGATCGCGCTGCATGAAGAGCTGGATCTGGCGGCACAGCTGCCCGAGGCGGCGCGGGCCAAGCTGAAGATCGTGCAGGGCGATGCCTATGCCTATGTGCCCGACCGGCCGGTCGACCTGCTGATGCCCGATATCTGGCTGCCGATGCTGAATGACGGCCGGGTGGACGAGGTGCGGCAGATGCAGGCGAATGTGCAGGCCGGCGCGATCTATTTCTGGGGCCAGGAGCTGGAGATCGCCCGCCATGCCGTGGCGGCCGGCCATGCGCTGGACGATGACGGCATCGCCGCCGCCATTGCCGGGATGGGCCTGCCGCTGGTCGGCCCCGAACACCCCGGCTATACCGACAAACTCGTCGCCGCTGCCCGGCGCTGGCTGCGCGACCGCTGGCTGCCGGGCTCCACGCCGCCCTGGTGAGGCCGGCCCTGTCGCCCTCCTGCCGCCTGGCTCAGCCGCCCCCGCCGCATTCCAGGCGGAAGGCGGTGCGCAGATGCGCTTCGGCGGCGGCCGTATCGAGCCCCCGGGCGCCCGAGAGCAGCAGCCCGGCCAGGCCGTCATAAAGCGCCCCCAGCCTGAGCGCCGTGGCGTCGGGGGCATCCGCCCGCCAGCAGCCCGCGGCGTCGCCGTCGCGCAGGACGGCGGCCAGGCTCTCCTGCATGCGCTGCCGCACGGTCGAAAGCGCTTCGGCGAGCGCTGTATCGGTGCCGGCAAGATCCGTCGCCTCAATCCAGAGCCGCCAGTAGATCCAGGCATCGGGCGCGAAGGCGGTGGCGAGATAGCGCTCCATCGCCACCGCCGGCGGCCGGTTGCCGTCGTTGATGTCCCCGGCCACGGCGTCGAAGATCGCCGACCAGGCCAGCGCCCGCAGTTCCGGCCAGCGGAAATAATGGTTGAGCAGCCCCGTGCCGACGCCGGCGCGGTCGGTCACCATCCGGGTGGTTGCCGCCTTCAGCCCCGCCGTCAGCAGCACCTCCGCCGCCGCGGCAAGGATGAGATCCCGCCGGCCACGGGGCGCATCGTCATGCCGTGCCACATGTCCCTCCTTGACTCGTTGAGCGGTTGCTCAATAGATTGAGCACATGCTCAATAGCGGGAGGATATCATGCCGGGCCCACTCCGCACCACACCAGCGCGCAACACAGCCGTGGACACCATCCGCCTGGTCGGGCTGGTCGGGATCTGCGTGGTCAATCTGCCCTTCATCGCTCTGCCGGGTGCGGCCGGGCTGGTGCTGCCCGATGCCGGCCTCGACCGCCTGGCCATGCTGACGGTGGAGACATTGTTCCAGGCCAAGTTCTTCCTGCTGTTCTCCTTCGTGTTCGGCTGGAGCTTTCATCTTCAGGATCTGGCGGCACGGCGCACCGGTGCCAGCCCCGCCCGCCGGCATCTGCGCCGCATGGCCGCGCTGGCGGTGATCGGCGGCCTGCACGGCATCCTGGTTTTTCCGGGCGACATCCTGGTGATCTATGCCCTGCTCGGCTGCGGGCTGGTGGCGGTGCGGCATCTGTCTGCGCCGGCGCTGGCCAGGCTTGCGCTGGCGATGCTGCCGCTGGCGGCGCTCTGTCTGACAGTGCTCTGGGTGTCGCTGCCGGAAGCGGCGTTCAGCCAGCCCCCGGCCGGCGACGCGCTGTCGCGGCGGATCGACGAGTGGCTGTCGACGCTGGGTTTTCTGCTGGCCTTTCAGGGCCCGCTCGCCTTCGGGGCGTTCTGCCTGGGGCTGGCGGCGGGCAAGACCGGTTTCTTCGCCCCCGACCATCCGTGGCAGCGCCGGCTGGACCGGGCGCTGCCCTGGCTGCTGGTGATCGGCCTGCCGCTCAACCTGTTTCATGCCGCAGCGACCGGCGGGCTGCTGCCGGCGGAATGGGCGCTCGCCACCCTGGCGGGGGTCTGGGCACTGGCGCCGGGGGCGCCGATCCTGGCGGCCGCCTGGCTGGCGCTGATCCTGCGGCTGACGCGGCGCCGGCCGCTGCCCGAGATCCTGGTCGCGGCCGGCCGCAACTCGCTGTCGATCTACGTGCTGCAGGGCGTGCTGGGGGGTGTCACCTTCTATCTGGTCGGCCATGGAAGCGTGGGCCAGGCGCGGCTGCTGGTCGTGGCGCTGCCGCTGGCCGGGGCCACCATTCTGGCGCTCGCCGCCTGGGCGGTGATTGCCGGCCGCGGGCCGCTGGAGCGGCTGCTGCGGCGGATGTCGGGGGCCTGAATGTGGGGGTCTGAATGTCGCGAAACTGACCGGGCTTCAGCGACGGCCGGCTGACCGGTCGCCAGACGACCGGCGGGCCAGGAGCATCAGCACCGCCACCGCGAGCGCCGATTTCACCAGCCCGCCGGCGATGAAGGGCAGGACGCCGTGTTCGATGGCACGGTCGAGACCGATCTTCGTCGACAGCCAGGCAGCCCCCAGCGCCAGACAGATCGCATGGGCAAGGATCATGGCCGCCAGCGCATGCACCGGCCGCTCCCCATTCCAGCCGCGTTCGGCAAGCAGGCCGGTCAGGGCCCCCGCGATCGGGAAGGCGATCAGATAGCCGCCGGTCGCGCCGGTGAAACGGTCGATGCCCGAGGTGCCGTCGGCCAGCACCGGCAGGCCGGCGGCGCCGGCCGCCAGCCAGACCAGAATGGTGAGCCCGCCCAGCCGCCAGCCATAAAGCGCGCCGATCACGAAGACCGCGAAGGTCTGCATGGTCATCGGCACCGGCACCATCGGCAGTTCGGCAAAAGACGAGGCGGCGAGCAGGGCGGCGCCGATCAGCACGGCGGCGCCGCGCCAGCCGATCGGGCGGGCCTCGGGGCGGAGCGGGCTGAAGCTGCGAAGGCTGGTCTCGGACATGGGATGCGGACCCCCTGGATGGCTGCGGTGGGCGAGAAACCGGCCCAAAATGCAACCATAAGAAGGCATGGCCGCGAAATCCATCTCTCAAGTTGATTGTTGTTCGGATTTCTGGTGGCCGATGACGCGGGGGCTTGTTCTGAGATAGTCTAAGATATATCTTGAGACTGTCTGGAAGAGAGGAGTGACGCAGATGCGTTTCGGACACAGGCAGTGCGACCGTCGCGGTCGCGGGTTTCACAGCGAAGGCCGTCACGGGCATGAGAGTGACGGTTTCGACATCGGCTTCGACCACGACATCGGCCATCGCGCGTTTGGCAGTGGCCATGGCGGCGGCCATGGCTGGGGCCGCGGCTTCGGGCGTGGTTTCGGCCGCGGCCGCTCTGGCGAGGACTGGATGTCGGAGCGGGGCGGCCGCCGGCGCTTCTTCGATGCGGGCCAGCTGCGGCTGGTGCTGCTGAAGCTGATCTCGATGCAGCCGCGCCATGGCTACGACCTGATCCGCGCGGTGGAAGAGCTGACCGGCGGGGTGTATGTGCCGAGCCCGGGCGTGGTCTATCCGGCGCTGTCGATGCTGGAAGACATGAACCAGGTGGCGGGCACCGAGGCCGAGGGCGGCCGCAAGGTCTTCGCGATCACCGCCGATGGCGAGGCGGAACTCGCCGCGAATGCGGCGATGGTGACCGAACTGATGGCCCGGCTGGCGGCGATGGCCGAAATGCGCGAGCGGGTGGACACCACCCCGGTCGAACGCGCGATCGGCAATCTGAAAATGGCCCTGCGCGGCCGGCTGACGGCACCCGATGCCGATCGCAAGCTGGCGCTGGAGATCGCCCGGATCCTGGACGAGGCGACGCAGAAGATCGAGCGGTCATGACGAAGAATTCGAGGCTTGCGGTCCTCAGGCGGCGCCATGGTCTTGAGCCGCCGCTCCGCCCCGTTCCCGATCTTCCGACCGCGCCCCTGATGGAGACGCCCCCCATGACGACCACCACAATCACCGTCACCAGCACCGCCGTGGTGCCGACGGCGCATGGCAGCCGCTATCTGCAGCAGCTGTGCAAGCATTGGAGCCACAACCTGACGGTCGAGTTCAGCCGCGAGCAGGGCTCGGTGATCTTCCCCCACGATGCCCGCGGTGCCGCATGGCCGGGCGATGCCCGGCTGCTGCTGGATGCCGGCGACGGCACCCTGACCTGCCGGATCGAGGCCAGCTCCGACGGGCAGCTGGAGGCGCTGAAGGGCGCGGTGGTGCGGCATCTGGACCGTTTCGCCTTCCGCGAGGCACCGCTGCATGTCGACTGGCGGGACGGCGTCTGATCAGGTGGCGCCGGCCCGGCGCGGTGCCGTGGCCGAAAGGATGAGGCCGAGCAGGGCGAAGCCGCCGGTCAGTGCGGCGATCGCCGTCCAGCCGCCATGCTGCCAGAACCAGCCGCCGACCGAGCCGGTGATGCTGGAACCCAGATAGTAGAACAGCAGATAGAGCGACGCGGCATGGCCCTTGGTGGCACCGGCAAGGGGGCCGACCGAGCCGCTGACCACCGAATGGCAGACGAAGAAGCCGGTGGTGACCAGCACGATGCCGGCGATGATCGCGGGCAGGGCCGGCACCAGGGTGACGGCCACCCCGGCCAGCGTCAGCAGAAAGCCTGCGATCAGCAGCGGCCGGCGGCCGAAGCGGTCGCCGAGGCCACCTGCGATCGAGGACGAGACGATACCGAAGCCGAAGGCGAGGAAGATCATCGCGACCCGGGTCTGGCTGAGATCGAAGGGGGCCGCGGTCAGCCGGAAGGTGGTGTAGTTGAACAGGGTCACGAAGATGCTGGTCAGCGCAAAGCCGGTGGCATAGAGCCGGAGCAGCCCCGGATTGCGCAGATGCCCGGCCCAGGCCCGCAGATGGAAGGCGGGTGAGACGCCCCGTGCCGCCACGAAATTGCGCGAGCGCGGCAGCAGGATCAGGAAGCCGATCGCGGCCACCAGGCCGAGGCCGCCCATCACCGCCATCGCCATGCGCCACGAGGTGAATTCCGTCAGCAGCCCCATGCCGACCCGGCCCATCATCGCGCCGAAACCGGTGCCGGCAACATAAAGCCCCATGGCCTTGCCCAGATGGCGCGGCTCGATTTCCTCGGCCAGATAGGCCATGGCCACGGCCGGCACGCCGCCCAGCGCCAGACCTTCGAGCGCCCGGGCGATCAGCAGCCCGTGCCAGCCGGGGCTGAGGGCGGCGGCGAGGTTGAGCGCCGCCGCCGCCGCCATCGAGCCGAACATCAGCCCGCGCCTGCCCAGCGCCTGAGAAAAGGCGCCGGCCAGCAGGATGGAAAGCGCGAGCAGGCTGGTGGTGACCGACAGCGCCAGCGAGGCCGAGGCCGCCCCCAGGCCGAAACTGGTGGCGAAGGCCGGCAGCAGCGGCTGCACGCAATAGATCAGGGAAAAACTGGCGAAACCGGCCAGGAAGAGCGCGACGCCGGTCCGCCGCCAGAGCGTGGTGCCGCGGGTGATCCAGACCGGGCCGTCGGTTCTGACGGCGGCCGGAGCCGGGTGGTGCCGGTGGCGGGCGGGAGCCATGGTGGATTGAAGGGTCATGGAGCAGGCGCTTTCGGGGCCGGGTCTGGTCTTCCGGATATAGCGCTGGCCCTTTCCATGCGTCCAATATATGGAAGAAGCGATCTTCATATCTTTGGTGTATGGCTGATGGAATTGCGGCACATCCGGTACTTCCTGGCGGTGGCCGAGGAGCGCAACTTCACCCGGGCGGCGGCCCGGCTGGGCATCGGCCAGCCGCCGCTCAGCCTGCAGATCCGGGATCTGGAGGCTGAGGTCGGCACGGCGCTGTTCCACCGCGTTCCCCATGGCGCCGAACTCACCGAGGCGGGGGCCGCCTTTCTGGCGGCGGTGGCGGCGATCCCGGGCCAGGCGGCGGGGGCGGTGAAACTGGCGCAGCGTGCAGCACGGGGCGAAACTGGCCGGCTCAGCCTGGGCTTTACTGGCACGGCCGCCCTCAACCCGCTGATTCCCGAAGCCATTCGCGCCTTCCGGCGGGCCTATCCCGAGGTGGTGCTGACCCTGACCGAGGCCAATTCGGTGGCCCTGGTCGAAGGGCTGCTGGAGGGGCGCCTGCAGGTCGCGATCCTGCGTCCGGCCGCGACCGACCCGGCCGAGCTGGCGGTCCACAACCTGGCCGACGAACCCCTGGTGGCGGCACTTCCGGCCACCCATGCCGCGGCGGCGCTGCCGGGCCCGATCGATCTGGCGCAGCTTGCCGCCGATCCGCTGATCCTGACCCCGCGGGCGATCGGCACCAGCCTGCACGACGTGGCGGTCGGCGCCTGCAGGGCGGCGGGGTTCGAGCCGTCACTCGGCCAGCCGGCGCCGCAGATCGCCTCGATCCTGTCGCTGGTTTCGGCGGAACTCGGCGTGTCGCTGGTGCCGGTGTCGATGTGCCAGCTGGGCATGCGCGGCGTGGTCTATCGCAGGCTTTGCGATCCGGAACCGACCGTGGGGCTGGCGGTGGCCTATCCCCGCTACCGGCCGCCGCAGCCGGTGCTGAATTTCGACCGGGTGATCCGTCAGGCGGCGCGGGCGGCACCGTGACCTCCGTCCCCTCGCTTGACGAGGGGATCGATATCCATATAGGTTGATATCAACAATATTCAGGAGGGACCTGCCCATGACCACGACCGCGCAACCATCGGCGGCCGAACGTGCCGCGGCCTTCGGGCTCCATTCGCTGACCCCCCATCTGGTCTGCGCCGGTGCGGCGGCGGCGATCGACTTCTACAAGGCCGCCTTCGGCGCCGAAGAGCTGATGCGGCTGCCGGCCCCGGACGGGTCGATCCTGCATGCCTGCATCCGGGTCAACGGCTCGTCGGTGATGCTGGTCGACGAGAACCGCGGCTGCGGCCTTTCCGGCCCGAAGGCGCTGGGCGGCACCGCCGTCACCCTGCATCTGGTGGTCGACGACGTCGATGCGGCGGTCGATCGCGCGATCGCCGCCGGGGCGGTGGTGGTGATGCCGGTCGCCGACCAGTTCTGGGGGGATCGCTATGGCGTGATCGCCGATCCCTTCGGCCATCAATGGTCGCTGGCGACGCCGGGCGAGCCGAAATCGCCCGAAGAACTCGCAGAAGCGGCTGCAGCGGCGATAGGGGGTGCGTGATGACCATCGGTTATGTCGACGGGTTCGTCGCGGCGGTGCCGACCACCGCCCGCGAGGCGTTTCGTGCCCATGCCGAAGCGGCAGCGGTGGTGTTCCGCGAGAACGGCGCGCTGGGCGTGACCGAATGCTGGGGCGACGACGTGCCCGAGGGCGAGGTGACCTCGTTCCCCATGGCCGTGCAGCGGCGCCCGGACGAGACGGTGGTGTTCTCGTGGATCCTGTGGCCGTCGAAAGAGGTGCGCGATGCGGGCATGGCGAAGGTCATGGCCGATCCGCGCCTTCAGCCCGAGGTGATGCTGATGCCCTTCGACGGCAAGCGGGTGATCTTCGGCGGGTTCGTCCCCATCGTTCAGGCCTGAGGGGCCGATGTGTCCAGCTGCTTGTACATGAAGGTCGTGGCGCCGAGGCCGCTGCCGTCGGTGCGGATGCAGTAGCCGGGGATGGTACCGACGGTGACATAGCCGAGTGCCGCATAGAGCGGCTCGGCCTTGTCGCCGGTCAGCGTGTCGAGGGTGAGCAGCTGCCGCCCCAGCGTTGCGGCGCGGGCTTCAAGCTCGTGCATCAGTGCCCGCGCGATGCCCTGCCGGCGAAAATCCGGATGGACCAGCAGCTTGCGCACCTCGGCCCGGTGCGGCTGGTTGGGCGGGGTGTCGTGGTCGAGCTGGACCGTGCCGGCCATCCGGCCGCCCACCTCTGCGATCAGCAGGATCAGCCCGCCGGCCATGAGCGGCGGCAGCACCTTCGCCTCCCAGAAGCGCCGGGCGGCTTCGGCCGTGAAGGGCAGCAGGAAGTTGACGCTGGCCCCGTCTTCGACGCAGGCGCGGAGCAGATCTGCCAGTTCGTCGAGCCGGTCCCGGGTCTCTTCGGCGGAAAGCGCAGTGATCGCGACGGTCATCTCAAGGGCCTCAGAGGATGAAGAGGTGATAGCGGGCGCCCTCGGCCGGTGTCGTCTCGAAGCGGCTGGCGCCGTGCAGGCGGTAGCGCAGGCAGTCGCCGGGCATGAGGTCATGGGGCGTCCCCTCGACCGTGACCCGGAGCCGGCCTGTCATCAGCACAAGGTGATGCTCCAGCCCCGGGCGCGGCGGCTGGTCGTAATCGATCCGCGTCGCCGGCGGCAGCTCGCAGTCCAGCACCTCGCCGCCGAGCGTCGCGGCGGGTGGTGAGAGCTGGCGGCGGCGGAAACCGGTGGCGGGGTCGGTCCAGACCGGCTGGTCGGCCGGTCGCAGCCGGGCGGTGAAATCCTCTTCGGCCAGCGCGATCAGCCGCGACATGGGGAGCCCATGGGCGGCGGCGAGCCGGCCCAGAACCGCGGCGGTGGCGCTGACCTCGGCATTCTCGATCCGCGACAGGCTGGCCCGGCTGACCCCGGCGCGGGCCGCCAGATCATCCAGCGACCAGCCGGCCGCCAGCCGCAGCCCTTTGAGCCGGCGGGCCAGACGATCGTCGATGCTGGGGATGTCGGGTGTTTCTTCCATATTCGGGAAATTATCCCGAATATGGAAAACCGGCAAGCCATGTCAGGAAGCCGGATCGAGCCCGGCGAGAAAATCGCGCAGCAGGGTATCGAGTGCCGCCTGTTCCGCCGCCGACAGATGGCCGACCAGCCGCTTCTGGGTCAGGACATGATCGGCGACCGCGGCATCGATGACCCGCCGGCCCTGATCGGTGAGGGCGATGAGCACACTGCGTCCATCCTGCGGATTGGGCCGGCGCTGCACCAGCCCGGATTTTTCCAGCTGGTCGATGCGGTTGGTCATGGTGCCCGAGGCGACCATGGTGGTCGCCATCAGATCGCCCGGGCTGAGCGCGTAAGGGGGGCCTGAGCGGCGCAGGGTCGCCAGCACGTCGAAGCTGGGATAGGCGAGGCCATGGGTGGCGAAGGTCTTCTCCATCTCCCGCATCAGATGGGTCATCAGGCGGGTGAGACGGCCGATCAGCCCCATCGGCCCGAGATCGAGATCGGGCCGTTCGCGGTGCCATTGATCGAGAATGCGGTCGACGTGATCCATGGCCGGGATCATGGGCCTCGGCCATCTTGGGGTCAAGGAGGTCTCTCGACATCGAGATAATTATCTTGACGTCGAGAGATATCGGCATAGCCTGAAAGGACAGTGCCAGGGAGGTTCCATGCACCCCGAGACCAGCCGCAACGGCGATGTGCTGCTGACCGCGATCGCCCCGGCGATCTGGGGCAGCACCTATCTGGTGACGACGGGGCTGCTGCCCCAGGGCTATCCGCTGACGGTGGCCATGCTGCGCGCCCTGCCGGCCGGGCTGATCCTTCTGCTGCTGGTCCGGCGCCTGCCGACGGGCGGCTGGTGGTGGCGGTCCTTCGTGCTGGGCGCGCTCAATTTCTCGATCTTCTGGGCGCTGCTCTTCGTCTCGGCCTATCGCCTGCCGGGCGGGGTGGCGGCGACGGTGGGCGCCATCCAGCCGCTGATCGTGCTGCTGCTGGCCCGCCTGGTGATCGGCACGCCGGTGAAGGCGGCCGCGGTGGCGGCGGCGCTGGCCGGCATTCTGGGCGTGGCGCTGATGGTGCTGTCGCCCGATGCGGCGCTGGACCCGATCGGCATCGCGGCAGGGCTCGGCGGGGCGGCGGCGATGGCAGCCGGGACCGTGTTCAGCCGCCATTGGCAGCCGCCGGTGTCGGCCCTGACGGTCACCGCCTGGCAGCTGACCGCGGGCGGACTGCTGCTGCTGCCGGTGGCGCTGATCTTCGAGCCGGCGCTGCCGGTGCCGACCCTGCATCACCTGATCGGCTTCGTGCATCTGGGGGTGTTCGGGGCCGCCGTCAGCTACATGCTCTGGTTCCGCGGCCTGGGCCGGCTGGGGCCGGGGGCGGTGGCGCCGCTGGCGCTGTTGAGCCCGGTGACCGCGGTGATCCTGGGGCTGTCGATCGCGGGCGAGCATCTGTCGATGGTCCAGGCCGTGGGCATCGCCCTGGTGCTGGGCAGCGTGCTCGCGGCACAATGGGTGCAACGGCCACGTCCGGTGAAGGCCCCCCTGGCCACCGGCTGAGCCCAAAGGGAGGACAGATGACCGGGACTGCATCGAAGAACAGGCAATGGGTGCTTGCCGCCCATCCCGAAGGCAAGGCCACCGCCGAGACCTGGCGGATGATCGAAAGCCCGATGCCCGAGCCGGGGCCCGGGCAGATCCTGGTCCGCACGCTCTGGCTGTCGGTCGATCCCTATATGCGCGGGCGGATCGCGGCGGCCGGCAATTACACCAGGGGCGTGACGCCGGGAGAACTGATGCAGGGTGGCGGCGTGGGCGAGGTGATCGTCTCCAACCATCCCGCGTGGGCGCCGGGCGATCTGGTCGAGAGCATGACCTTCGGCTGGCAGGAATATGCGGTGTTGAGCCCTGATCTGCCGGGGGCCGCCCGGGCCAACCGGGTGAACCCCGACATTGCCCCGCCCGAGGCGGCGCTGTCCTGGCTGGGCATGCCCGGCCTGACCGCCTATGTCGGCATGATCGAGATCGCGCGGCCGAAGCCCGGCGATACGGTGCTGGTCTCGGCCGCATCGGGTGCCGTGGGGCAGATGGTCGGCCAGATCGCGAAGCTGCAGGGCGCGCGTGCGGTCGCGATCGCCGGTTCCGACGACAAGCTGGCCTGGTGCCGGGAGCTGGGCTTCGATGCCGGCATCAATTACCGCACCGCCGGCGATATGAAGGCGGCGATCGCCGCTGCCTGCCCGGGCGGCGTCGACGTCTTTTTCGACAACACCGGCGGCCCCATCCACGACGCGGCCCTGGCCAATCTGGCGACCCATGCCCGGGTGGTGATCTGTGGCCGGATCGCCGTGGTCGATCAGGCGCCGGAAGAGGATATCGGCCTGCGCGCCAGCGCCCGGCTGATCGTCACCCGGTCGATGATCCAGGGCCTGGTGGTCTTCGACTGGTGGCATCTGCGCGACGAGGCCATGGCCCGCATCGCCGCCTGGCACCGCGAGGGCCGCTTCCGCTTCCGCCACGACGTGCTTGAAGGCTTCGAACGGATGCCCGAAGCCTTCCTGCGGATGATGGCCGGCGACAATTTCGGCAAGCAGGTGGTCAGGGTCGCCTGACCGGCACCCTGCCGGGCCTGCGGCGGAGAGCCGTGCGCAGCAGGCCCGGCAGCCGCCCGTCGATCAAAGCGAGGCCGGCTGCGATCATCGCCATGCCGATCAGATGTTTCGGCTCCAGCCGCTCGCCCAGAAAGGCGGTCCCCAGCAGGATGGCACTGACCGGCACCAGGAAGGTGACCAGCATCAGATTGGTGGCCCCCGCCGTCGCCAGCAGGCGGAAGAACAGCACATAGGCGAAGGCGGTGGAGATGAAGGCGATGGCCAGGATGGCGGCGACCGTCCCCCAACCGGGGGCGGGCAGCGTCCAGGGCTGATCGACGATCAGGGCGAGCGGCACCAGCATCATCGCTGCCGTGGTCATCTGGCCGGTGGCGGTCGCCATGGGCGCCACCCCCAGGCGGGCGAAGCGGCGGCCGAAGACGCCGGCCAGCGCATAGGAGAAGGCGGCGCCCAGAATGGCGAGCTGGCCCGCGACATTGCCGCCCAGACCGTTCAGCGCCGCCGGGCCGATCATCGCGGCCACGCCGGCAAAACCGGCCAGCACCCCGGCGATGCGGTTGGGGCTCGCCTTCTCGTCGCTGGTCGCCAGATGCGCCACCAGCACCCCGAAAAGCGGGGTGGTGGCGTTCAGGATGGCGGCAAGCCCGCTCGCGATCTGGGTCTGGCCCCAGACGATCAGGCTGAACGGGATCAGGCTGTTCAGCAGCCCCATGCCGAAAAAGGCCGCCCAGACCTGGGGCGAGCGGGGCATGGTCAGCCCGCGCAGCCGCAGCACGACGTGCAGGGCGAGGGCTGCGAGCAGCACCCGCGCCGCCACGATGGTGAAGGGCGGCAGCTCTTTCACCGCGACGCCGATGAAGAAGAACGAGCCGCCCCAGGGAATGGAGAGCAGCACCAGCAGCCCCCATTCCCGCAGTGTCATGCTGCGCCCCGCGGCCATGCCGCACCTCCGGATTGCCTGAATGTCGCCCGCCATGAGACCTGCCGGGCGAGGCTTCCGCAACCGAGGTTTTCAAGGCGCGAGGCCAAGCCCGGCTATACCTCAGCCGGTGGTGGCAGTGGCGGCGGCGGTGGCGGCGATATAGTCGGCGATCATCAGGTCGAGATGGGCGCCGCCGCCATTCTTGTAGACCGTGATTTCATCGGCCGAGCGCCGCGCCGGCGCGGTCGCCGGCACCAGGTCGTAGAGATCCCCCAGGACATCCGCCTCGGTGATCACGCCGGCTCTGATCGGCATCGTCAGCTCGCCGATATGGTGCAGCGTGGTGGCGCGCGAATCCACGAACAGCCGGCTGCCGCCGATCAGGGCATCGTCGGCCTCGCGCATATCGGCCTTGAAGGCGCCGATCAGGTCGACATGGGTGCCGGGGCGGACCCGGGCGCCATGGATGACCGGGCTGCGCGCCATGGTGGCGCTGGAGATGATGTCGGCCTCGGCCAGCGCCGCGTCCAGATCGGGGGCCGCCTCCAGCCGGGCGGTGATGCCCGCGGCCTCGGCGGGGCCGCGGGCGGCGTCGACCAGCGCCCTGGCCTGTTCCGGCCGCCGCGCCCAGACCGAGATCCGCTCCAGATCGGGGAAGATCGCGCCATAGGCCCGGATCAGGCTGGTGGCGACCACGCCGGCGCCCACAATCACCAGATGCCGGCTGTCGGGCCGGGCGAGCAGGCGTGCGCCCAGCACCGAATCCGCCGCGGTCTTGAATTCGGTGACCAGGCGGCTGTCGATCACCGCGCGCAGGCTGCCGGTCTCTGCGTCATAGACCATCATCGCGCCCTGCACCGTGGGCAGGCCGCGCGCGGCATTGCCGTCCATCACCGTCACCGCCTTCACGCCATAGCCGAGACCGGGAATGAAGGCCGCACGGTTGAGCAGGGTGGCGGTGCGGGGGCCGAGGAAAATATCCGCAATCTCGGCCCGGGGCCGCAGATGGCCGCGCCGCAGCGCCTCGACGGCTCCCGCCCAGTCAAGGGCGCCTGCACAGGCCTCGTAGGTCAGCAGATCCGGCGTCACCATGTCTCCCCCGCATGTCTTCGGATGATCAGAGGCGGGGATGATACGGGTTTCGGCCGCGGCCGGACAGGTCGGCGATCCGGCGCTCGTGGCTGTGGGCAGGGCGGGCGGTCGTGCTAGCATAAGGCTCGGCGTCTTGCCTTGATATCAACCCGATTGGCCATGTCAGATCCTGCAATCGTTCCCTTCGAAACCACGCTTCTGGTCCGTGACGCCTGCCTTTGTCTGCATGTGCAGCGGGCGGCGCGGGCGCTGGCCCGGCGCTTCGACGATGCGCTCCGGCCGGTCGGGCTCACCCATGGCCAGTTTTCGCTGATGATGTCGCTGAACCGGCCGGTGCCGCCGCGCAAGGGGGATGTGGCCAGCCTGCTGGCGATGGATCACAGCACACTCACCGCCAATCTGAAGCCATTGGAGCGTCGGGGCCTCATCGAAAGCCAGATCGACCCCGAGGACCGGCGCGGCCGGCTGCTGCGGCTGACGCCCGAGGGCATGGCCGTCCTGGCGCGGGCCGTCCCGATCTGGGAGCGCGCCCATGCCGCCACCGAGGCGCTGCTGGCCGGGGGCGAGGCCGGGCGGTTGCGCAACGATCTGATGGCTCTTTCGACATAATCACCAGAGGATCATCAACCATAAGTATTTTATCCCTCGCATAATGGGCCGTTCGACCTTATCATCAGGTGACCAACCAACCATAAAAACACCTGAAGATGGGGCGAGTCATGAAAGCTGGTATCCAGCCGGGCCGTGCGCTCTGCATGGCCCTTGCGTTCTGCGGCCTGGCAGCCGCATCCCTCCCTGCGGCAGCGGCCGACGGCGTGGTGATCCCGCAGCCGATGCCGGGCGGTTTCAACTTCCCCACCCCGGGTTACGTGATCGGGCAGTGGGTCGATGCAAATGACCAGACGGCCATCACCGGCCATGGCTGGGAGATCTGGCAGGCGATGACCCAGCCCACCGGCCAGAACAACCTGCCGGTCTGGGATAGCTGGGTGTCGGAGGCACAGATTTTCGGCCAGACCGGCCCGACCGGCACCAAGGCCGCGGCGGAAGCCGATGCCCTCGGCGCCGTGCGGGGCCAGCTGGAGCGCGGCGTCGCCCTGCCGCAGCTCAGGCCGCTCAGGATTCCGCGCCAGTTCTCTCACACCCCGCATGGCCGTAACGCGCTGGCGGCGACCGCATCGCAGGGATCGGTGATCGTCGAGACCGAGCGCTTCAACGACGCCACGGCCATCTTCGTCTCCACCCCGCAGGTCACCCCTTACGGGACCTTCAAGGTGAACAACGGCAGCAGCCTTCAGGCCTATGCCGCCGCCTTCCCGGCCAATACCTCGACCGGGGCCCGGGCCGTGCACGACTTCCCCGAAACCGGAATGGAGACCAAGCCGGTCTTCGGTTATGTGAAGGCCACGACGCCCACCGCCGTGCCCTATTGGCAGGGCACCGGCGCGGTCAACACCGACAACAACCCTGCCCAGGGCTATTACGTCCAGAACTGGAACGACTGCGTGATCGTCGACCCCTCGAACACGGCGACGTCAGGCATGACCAGGCTTTCGGCGGCGCCGACCCCGGGCAGCTTCTTCCAGGATCCGCAGCTCAGCTGCAGCAGCTATTACACGGCGCCGATCGGCATGTTCTATGCCTTCGCGATGACGGCGGCCCAGGCGCAGGGCTTCGCCAATGCCAATGTCGCCGCCGGCGACATGGCGCTGCTGGTCGCCATGCATGTCAGCACCAAAGAGCAGGATCCCTGGACCTGGCAGACCTTCTACTGGCAGGGCACGTCTGAATTCGAGACCTCGGAAGGCCCCGGTTCCATGACCGGCCAGCCCGCCGCGCTGGCGGCGCCGTGGAACGCCTATGCCATGTGCACGGCCTATTCCCAGCAGGTCAACGGCCAGATGCTGGTCTGCTACAACCCGTATCTGGAGACCAATCCCGGCATCCCGTCGGGCATCACCTCGAACTGCATGACCTGCCATGGCATGGCCGCAGTCTATCCGGCCGGATCCCAGAGCCAGACGCCGAGCTACCCCGCCAATTACGACCAGCCGGTGGCCTTCGACGACCCGGCGCTGTTCGGCAATGCCATGAAGACCGACTTCTCGTGGAGCATGGCGGATCAGGTGTTTGATTGAGGGAGGGGAGGGGAGAGGAGAGGAGTCTTTTAGCCCCTCGGCCCAAGCGGGCGTTCCACGCCCTTGGCCGCCGCCTCAATGGCGGGAGTCTGTTAGTCCCTCGCCGGGCGGCCACTACCGTGGCCTTGGCCCCCGCCTCAATGGCGGGAGTCTGTATGGCCCTCGGCCCAAGCGTGCGTTCCCGCGCCCTTGGCCGCCGCCTCAATGGCGGCTTGCGCCGGCCACCTTCGGGTGGCCGGCGCTTGGCTTTGGGGGCAGGGGGCGTCCTCGGATCTGCCGGGTTTCAGATGCCGAGGGCGACTTTGGCGGGGGTGTCGAAGCCCAGGGCGACGACGCGGCCGTCCTCGTCGGTGAAGACCGGGCGCTTGATCAGGGTGGGTTCGCGGGCGAGCAGGGCGGCCAGGGCTGCGCGGTCGCCGGTGCCCGCGATCGCCGCCTCGACCACGGCCCGGTCGGCCTCTCCCAGATTGCGCCAGGTGGTGGAGCGGCGGTTGACCAGCCGGTCGGCGCCGATCTGGTCCAGCCAGGCGCCGGCCTCTTCGGCCTTGAGCGCGTCGTCGCGCAGGTCGCGGACCCGGTGGGCGCGGCCTGCGGCTTCCAGAGCCTTGGCCGCCTTGCGGCAGGTGTCGCAGGTCTTGATGCCGTTGAGCGTGGGGAGCATCAGCGGGCGTGTCCCGTCTTGAGGGTGGGGGCCATCTCGGCCAGGACGTCGAGGCAGGCGCGGGCCAGCCGCCGGCAGCCCGCGGGCGACCAGCCTTCGTCCGCATCCGGCGCCTCGACGCAATCCTTGAACGGCTGTTCCAGCGTCATCGCCAGGGCGCCGAATGTGTTGGCGACCCAGTTGGTGCACATCGACAGATCGCCGGTCTGCGGCCGGGCCGCCGGATAGCCGATCCGGGTCTGGAAATCGGGCGAAACCTCGTCCAGCCGGCCGCGATAGCGGGCCAGCAGGTCCAGCTGCCCCGGGCGCAGATCGGGGATGCCCTCGAAGCCGGCGATGAAATTATGCGGCAGCGCCTCGTCGCCATGGACGTCCAGGCAGAAGGCGACGCCGGTCTGCAGCATGGCCGCGCGCACCACCGCCACCTCGGGGCTGCGGGCCAGGCTGGGGGCCGCCCATTCCCGGTTCAGATTGGCGCCGGCGGCATTGGCCCGCAGATGGCCGCGGAAGCTGCCATCGGGGTTCATGTTCGGCACCACCACCAGATCTGCGGCGGCACGCAAGCCCGCGGCCACCGGGTCGGCGGCATCGGTCAGCCGGTCGAGCGCACCCTCCATCCACCAGCTGGCCATGGTCTCTCCCGGATGCTGGCGGCCGATGATCCAGCAGACCGGCCGGCTGCCGTCGAAGGTGCCCATCGCCAGCGCATCGAGCGGGCGGCCGTCGACGGTGCTGCCCAGACGGATCCGCCGCACCCCCGGCCGGCTGCCGGCCCGCGCCACCAGATCGGCATTGGCCGACAGGTCATAGGGCGCGAAATAGGCCAGTTCCACCTGATCGGCATCAAGGTCCAGATCCAGGCTCAGCACCCCGCCGTCGTAGCGGCCCGGCACCCGGGTCCAGCGGCTGCGATCGGTGGAGACGACCGGACGATAGCCGTCGAAGCCCTTGGGATAGGTGCAGCTGCCGGCATTCAGCAGCCGCACCGTCACCGGCCGGCCGGCGATGCCCGACAGCCTGACGTCGAACCACTGGCGGAAGCTGCAGCCGGCATCGGTGCGGATGGCGAGGTCGACCACCGTCCGGCCGCCGGCCGTGCCGATGGCGACCAGATCGCCATTGCCGCCGTCGAAGCGGCTGTCGACGGCGATGCCGGATGGGGCGGGGAAGCCGGTGGCGGTCATGGGGCTGGCGCTCCTGTGAAGGTGCCTTATGGCGGGACGCAGGTCTTGTCCGGCGCGGGATCGGGGCGACATATGATGTGTCGTCGGGTCTCTGCCCAGGCCGGACGCGCATTGTGAAAGGAGTGGCCGTGACCGACAAGACCGACACCGCGCGCCCGCTCGCGTCCGCGACCGTTGCCGCCCGGGCCACCGGGCGGGTCGATCCCGCGACCGGTGCGGTCGTGCCGCCGATCCACCCCGCCACGACCTATGAACGGGCGGCGGATCTGTCCTATCCGCGGGGGCGGGTCTACACCCGTGCCGACAACCCCAATTACGACGCGCCCGAAGCGGTGCTGACCGAGCTGGAAGGCGGGGCGGAAAGCCTGGTCTTCGCCTCGGGCATGGCGGCCGCCGTGACCCTGTTCCAGGCCCTGCCCCAGGGTGCGCGGGTGGTGGCGCCCGAGATCATGTATTGGGGCCTGCGCAAATGGCTGATCGAGGTGGGCCGCCCCGCGGGGCTGGGCGTCGCCTTCGTCGACATGACCGATCAGCAGGCGCTGGCGGCGGCGCTGGATGAAGGGGCGGATCTGGTCTGGGTGGAAAGCCCGGCCAACCCGCTCTGGGGCATTACCGACATCGCGGCGGCAGCCCGGCTCGCCCATCGCGCCGGGGCCGTGCTGGCGGTGGATTCGACCGCCGCCACCCCGATCCTGACCCGGCCGATCGATCACGGCGCCGATATCGTGATGCATTCGGCGACCAAGTATCTGAACGGCCATTCCGACGTGCTTGCCGGCACGCTGACGGTGGCACCGGGGCTGGTCGGCGATCCGCTCTGGGCCCGGGTGCGGCAGCTCCGGTCGATGTCGGGCAATATTCCGGGGCCGTTCGAGGCCTGGCTGCTGCTGCGGGGCATGCGCACCCTGGCGCTGCGGGTGGAGCGCGCCTCGGCCAATGCGCTCGCCATCGCGCAGCATTTCGCGCGCGACCCGCGGCTCGATGCCGTGCTCTATCCGGGCCTGCCCGATTTCCCCGGCCACGAGATCGCCCAACGCCAGATGACCGGCGGCTTCGGCGGCATGCTGTCGATCCGGGTGGCGGGCGGCCGCGACCGCGCGATCGAGGTTGCGGCGCGGCTGCGCCTCTTCGCCCGTGCAACCTCGCTCGGCGGGGTTGAAAGCCTGGTCGAACACCGGGCGAGCGTGGAGGGCAGGGACAGCCCGGTGCCCGACGATCTGCTCAGGATTTCGGTCGGGATCGAGGCGGCGGCGGATCTGATCGCCGACCTGGATCAGGCGTTGGGCAAAGCTCCCGCAGGTGATGCGCAGTGATCGTCCCGCTTGTCGTTGACAAGCCGATGACGCACGGTTATCTAGACGCACGACCTGCCGTGGAGGGGTGGCCGAGTGGCTGAAGGCGGCGGTTTGCTAAACCGTTATAGGGTCTAAAGCCCTATCGAGGGTTCGAATCCCTTCTCCTCCGCCAGTTCCGAAGGCCCCGGCCGAGCCATGCTCGACCGGGGCCTTCGCGCATCCGGCATCTCCACGCAGGGCAGGCCCGGGTATTTCGCACTTGCGGCAGGTACCCGCGGGTGTTACTCAGGCAATCCGATCGGTGGCGGTCCCGCCCGCCACCCACAAAACCCTAAACGGGCATGTTCGGGCTTTACTGCTCCGCGACCTGCCACCCGCCGGGCGCCCCGGCCGCGTGACGAACCGCAAACGGTCTCCCTCAGGGACACCGGGTTCGCCG
Source organism: Tistrella mobilis (assembly GCF_039634785.1). NCBI lineage: Bacteria > Pseudomonadati > Pseudomonadota > Alphaproteobacteria > Geminicoccales > Geminicoccaceae > Tistrella > Tistrella mobilis. Next base: position 23,162 of record NZ_JBBIAB010000014.1, read on the forward strand.
TCCTGGCGCCGATCTGCGGCGGACGCCCATGACTGGCCCAGGCACGCGGGGCACGTCCCTTACTCATCCGGCTGCCGGTATGTCCGCAGCCGGCGTGGCTTTTTGCCCGCCGGTCGCGGCGGCGCCACCCGTTCGAAAGACCGACCCTTGACCAATTTCTCCGAGCTTGGCCTGTCCGAGACGCTGCTTCGCGCCCTGGACCAGGCGGGCTACGTGACGCCGACCCCCATCCAGCAGCAGGCCATTCCGCATCTGGTGGCCGGCCGCGACCTGCTGGGCATCGCCCAGACCGGCACCGGCAAGACCGCCGCCTTCGCGCTGCCGATCCTGAACCGCATCGCCGCCGACCGGAACCGCGCCAACATGCCGGGCCGCACCCGCTGCCTGATCCTGGCGCCGACCCGCGAACTGGCCGCCCAGATCGCCGACAACATCAAGACCTATGCCCGCCATATGCGCGTTCATGTGGCCGTGGTGGTGGGCGGCGTCAGCGCCGGCCCGCAGATCCGCGCCATTGCCCGCGGTCTCGACATCCTGGTGGCGACGCCGGGCCGTCTGGTCGACCATCTGGACAGCGGCGTGCTGAAGCTGGACCGCACCGAGGTGGTGGTGCTGGACGAGGCCGACCACATGCTCGACCTCGGCTTCATCATCCCGATCCGCCGGATCCTGGCCAAGCTGCCGATCCGTCGGCAGAGCCTGTTCTTCTCGGCGACCATGCCGAAGGAGATCGGCGCCCTGGCCGGCGAGATGCTGCGTGACCCGATCGAAGTGTCGGTGACCCCGGTCGCCACCACTGCCGAGCGGGTGGAGCAGCGCGTGGTGCGCATCGAGCCCGCCCGCAAGCGCGGCGTGCTGATCGAGCTGCTTGAAACCGAAGGCGTTCACCGCGCCCTGGTCTTCACCCGCACCAAGCGCGGTGCCGACCGTGTTGCACATGACCTTGAAGTCGCCGGCCTGCCGGCGGCCGCCATCCATGGCAACAAGAGCCAGAGCCAGCGCGAGCGGGCCCTCGGCGGTTTCCGTGACGGCCGGGTGCGGATCCTGGTCGCCACCGACATCGCGGCGCGCGGCATCGACGTCTCGGGCGTCAGCCATGTGTTCAACTACGAACTGCCCGACGTGCCCGAGAGCTATGTCCACCGCATCGGCCGCACCGCGCGCGCCGGCGCCGAGGGCGTCGCCATCACGCTTTGCGCCGATGACGAGCTGGGCCTGCTGCGCGACATCGAGCGTCTGACCCGTCAGACCCTGCCGATCGACGAGCGGCGCACGCCCGAATCGATCGCCTCGGCACCCGAGCGCCTGCCCCAGCGTCAGCCGATGCGCAATGGCCGCCCGGCTTCCAAGGCGCGTCCCGGCGGCGGCACCGGCCGTCCGGCCGGCCGCGGCCATGGCCGCCCGGGTGAGCGCAGCGAGCGTGGCGAGGGTGCCCCCCGGCCGCAGCGCCCGCAGCGCCAGGGTCAGCGCGCCCATGGCGATCGGCCCTATGGCGATCGGGCCCAGGGCGAGCGCTCCTTCGGCGAGCGGTCGCAGGGCGACGGCTTCCGTGGGGACGGCTTCCGTGGGGACGGCTTCCGTGGGGATCGGGCGCAGGGCGATCATCCCCAGCGGGATCGGACCCAGCGCGACCGGCCCCAGCGTGCGCGCCCGCCGCGCGGCGACCGGCCCCAGGGCCAGCAGGGCCGTGGCGGTGAAGGCCGTCCGCGCCGGCAGGGCCAGTATGCCGGTTGAGCCGTTGTGCCGGGTGAGCCGGTACGCCGGCTGATCCCGGCCGCGGACATCGACGCATAAATGAAAGGCGCGGTTCCGGAGACGGGACCGCGCCTTTCGTCTACCCAGACATTTCCTCTGCTCGGGCCTTCAGAGGCTCAGGCGCTGCGCACGGTGCCGAGGAAGCCATCGACCTGGCCCTTCAGGCCCCGGGCGCGGGTGGCGAGATCGTCGGTCACCTGCTGCAATTCGGCGGCCTGATCGCCGGTGCGGCGCACGGCCCCGGTGACCCGACCGAGACCGGCCGAGACATCGCGGCTGCCGGCGGCCGCCTGATCCACCCGGCCGGCGATTTCGCGGGTGGCGGCGCCCTGGCGCTCCACCGCGGCCGCGACGGTGGCGGTGATGCCGTCGATCTCGCCGATGGTGGTGCCGATCCGGCCGATCACCGTCACCACCCGACCGGTCTCGCTCTGGATGCCGCCGATCCGCTCGGCGATTTCGGCGGTGGCGCGGGCGGTCTGGTCGGCAAGCTGCTTCACTTCCGAGGCGACGACCGCGAAGCCCTTGCCGGCGTCGCCCGCACGCGCCGCCTCGATCGTGGCGTTGAGCGCCAGAAGATTGGTCTGTTCGGCAATCTCTGAAATCAGGCCCACCACCTGGCCGATCCGGCTGGCGGCGTCGGCGAGCGTGGTGATCTGGGCATTGGCCTCGCGGGCCTGACGGGCGGCATCGGCGGCAAGTCCGCCGCTGCGCGCGGTCTCGCGCCCGATATCGGCGATCGAGGCCGCCAGCGCCTCGGCCGCTTCGGCGACCGCCTTCACATTCGCCGCCGACACCTCGGACACGCGGCCGACCTCGCCCGCATCGCCGGTGGCGGCATCGGCCAGACCGCGCATCTCGCGCGCGGTTCCTTCCATGCCGGCGACCGCTGCGATCACCTGGCGCAGCGCCTCCGACACCTCGTGGTCGAAGCGCCGGCAGGCGGCCTCGATCTCGGCCGTGCGGCGTTCGCGACGTGCGGTCTCTTCGGCGCGTTCGGCCGTGAGCCGGTCGTTGCTGAGCGCGGTGTTGCGGAAGACCTCCACCGCCTGGGCCATGCGGCCGATCTCGTCGCGCCGGCCGGTGCCGGGCACCTCGGCGGCGGTATCGCCCGCCGCCAGCGCCGTCATGCGCTGCGCCATGCGGTCGATCGACCGGCCGGCATCGCGGCCGATGATCAGGCTGACCGACAGCACCAGCAGGGTGGCGAAGCCGGCGGTGACCAGCAGAATGGTCATCAGCCGGGCATTGTCGGCCTGGGCCTCGGCGGCGACGGTGCCGCTCACCGCCTCGATCTCGTCGCCGAGCGTGCCCATGCGGGTCTCGAGCGCGTCGAAAGCGTCGATGAAGGCGGGGAAGCCGGCCTCGGCCCGGGCGCGATCCCGGGCTGCCGCCGTCACGATGGCCTCTGCGGCCCGCACATAGGCATCCACCGCGGCGGTGACCGCCGGAAGCTGGGTCGCGATCCCGGGCGAGACGTTCAGATCGCGCAGGCTGGCCATCGCGGCGCGAAACTCCTGGGCATGCTCCGCCAGATCGGCCGACACCGCGGCCCGATCCGCCGCCGGGGCATCGGGGGCCAGACGCAGGGCCATCAGCACATCGGCGCGCAGGGCATCATGCATCATGTCGCCCTGCATCTGCTGGCGCACCGCCGCGGTCACCCGGGTCACGGCCGAGAGCCCGTCGTCGGAGCGGATAAGCCCCAGAATGCCGGCGCCGCCTGCGGCGGCAATCAGCACGACGGACACAAGGCTCGACCAGGTGAGCCGGGCGCGGATCGACGAGGATCGTGACATCTCCCCTCCTTTCACATGCGGGGGCAGGATGCCGGCGGCATCCTCGTGTCGCGATCGTAACTGTCTGCAATTTAAGAAAGTGTTTAGAAAGACTTTAGATGGTGACACGCCCTGATACGAGCCAGTCCGTCCCTGCCGGATCGAGCCGCTGCACGCCGATCGATGTGGTTCCGGTCAGAATGCCTGGCCCCTGATCGATGATGGCCGCCTCAATCCGGCCCGTTCCCTGATGTTCCAGATCGAGCAGGGGGGCGGCGGCCGCGCCGCCGGTCGCCGGATCCTCGGCAATGCCGAGACCTGCGGGGAAATGGCGGGCACGGATGCAGAGGCAGCCGGTCTCCGCCTGGCCGGCGAGGGCATAGAGGTAGAGGCCGGTGGCGCCGGTTTGCCCGGCCAGCCGGGCGACCGCGGCGGGATCGGGCACCGCGCGGCCCACCAGTGCCGGATCTTCCAGCCTGAGGACCAGCTTGGGCCGGGCGGCGCCGGCAAGCGCCGGTGGGAAGGCGTCGAGCCCCGCGCAGAGCCCGGTTGCGGCGGCGATATCGGGGCGGAGCGCTGCGCCGTCGGCGATCGGCCGGTGGTGATTGCCGGCAAGCCGGATCGCGGCCCCCGGCGGGCGATGATCGGCCGGCACCGGGCTGACCGTCTGCGGCCCGGCGGCGGTGGCGATGACCAGCGCCCGGTCACGCGCCTGCCCGTCCTGCCAGAGCCGGACCGCGCCTGCCAGCAGCCCATGCAGGCAGAGCGTGATCTCAGACGCCGGCAGGAAGAACCGCGCCCGCCAGCCGGTGTCCGGATCGGGCTGAAGCCAGGTGACTTCGGCGCCGTGCCGGTGGGCCAGCGCGCGTGCCCGGGCTTCGGTACCGCCCAGCTGCACCAGGGCCGGGTTGCCGCCGCTGCCGTCGGCGCGGCAGAAGGCCATGGCCGGCCGTTCGGATGCCGTGCCGGACATCATCTGCCTGCCGCCCGGCCGGCGACCGCGGCGCCGTCCACCCGGCGGGCGACATCGACCAGAAGCCAGCCGGCCAGCAGGCCGCCGGCCAGGAACAGCGCCGCCATCACCTGGGGCGGGACATGGCCGACCGCGGCGACACCGGCGGCCCCGGTCATCAGCGCCAGGCGGAAGCCCAGATTCATCACCGCCGCCGCCCGGCTGCGGCCGGCTTCGGGCGCCAGTGCGGCCATCAGCGCCAGCTTGGGCGGGGCATAAAGCAGTTCGCCCACCGTGAACAGGGCGGTGAAGCCGATCAGCAGCCAGGCATCCGTCGACCAGCCCAGCACCCAGAACCCGGCGGCGAAGAGCGCGAAACCGATGGTCAGGCGGCCGGTATCCGACATGTTCCGCGCCAGGATCTGAACCAGCGGCGCCAGGGCCACCACCATCAGCCCGTTTTCGATCCGGAGCAGGCCGAACAGGCCGGGGCCGTCGAGCGCCAGATGCAGGCCCGACCAGTCGATCAGCGTGATCGTTCCGGGCAGGCTGCCCAGCCGCACCGCCACGTAATGGGCGAGCTGGGCCGCCACCGCCAGCGAGAGCGCCACGCCTGCGGCATAGCGCAGGAACAGCCGGTCGCGCAGCACCTCGGCATAGCCCGCCAGCATCTCGGCCGGTCGGAAGGGGGCGGGCCGCTCCACCGGCCGGGTCTCGACCAGGGCGAGCGCGAGCGCGAGCGTCACGGCCGCCGCGAGCCCGGCGATGCCGGCGAGCAGCCAGCCGAACCACAGGCCATAGGCCGCCGCCCCGGCCAGCGTGCCGGTGGCGCGCGCGACATTGGTCACCCAGTAGACCGCGCCATAGATCTGCCGCCGCCGTTCGGGCGTTGCAAGGTCGATCACCGTCGCCTCGGCGGTGGGGGTGGAGATGCCGGCCGCGATGGCGAGGGCGAGGAAAGGCAGGGCGGCGATCCAGGCGGCGAGCACCGGGTCGGCGGCGCGGGTTTCGGGCAGCACCGCAAGTGCGAGTGCGGCGGCAGCCAGCGCCCGGCCGGCTTCGGCCGGCACCAGCACCCGGCGCCGGCCGCGGGTATCGGCCAGATGCCCGGCCCAGATGCCCGCCACCGTCGCGCCTGCGAAGGCCGCGAAGATCAGCAGCCCGGCCGTGCCGGTGCCGAGGCGTTCGGCGAACAGCAGCGCCATGAAGGGGAAGATGGCGGCCTCGGCGAATTTTTCGAGGAAGAGCACCGCCAGGCGGAGCCGGATCACCCGTTCCATGACGCATCCTCCAGCCTGTGGGTGGTGAAGGGGGTATCGCAGGCGGTGCCGAGGGCAACGTCCATCCGCCGGGCGGCCGGGTCCAGGATCACGCTTGCGACCGTGCGGCCCAGCCGCGGGCTGTTGCGGCCATGGGCGCAGATCGACAGCGGTGCATTGGCATGATCGGCGAGCACGGCCCGCGCGTCATCGGCTTCGGCAGCACCCTCCGCCCAGGGGCTTTGGGCGAAGATCTCGTCCAGCCGCGCCGTCCGCAGACGGGTGGACGACCAGGCCGGCACCCGGTCGAGCGGCGCCAGATCGGGATGCAGGTAGTGATTGCAATGGGCAAGCCGCGCCTGGGGCAGGCCCGGATCGGGATCGAGCCGCCGGCAGCTGTCGATGGTGGTCTCGATCATCCGATGGCCGGTGCCGTCGGCCAGGGTGTAGCAGCGCGAGGTGGCGCGCGGCAGGCGGGCGATGGCGGCTTCTGCCGCATCGGCATCGGCCAGGCCCAGCAGATGGCGAACGATCAGATAGGGCGGCGGTGCCACCTGCCAGCCGGGGGCGACGACCATGTTGATGCCGATGGCGAGCCCGGCCTGGTTGAGGCCCAGAAAGCCCAGCTGGCCGAGCGGCGCCCAGGCGAGCGACCGCCCGCCCGGCCCGTCGCCATCCAGGTCGAGCACGGTGCCGAGCCCGTCCATATCGCCCGGCAGATCGGCGGTCTGGGCGATCAGCGAGCGGCCGTCCGCGCCGGTGAAGGCAAGCGTGGTGCAGCCTTCGAGCCCGCCCGACCGGTCTTCGGGCTGTGCGGCCCCTGCAACCACCGGCCCGGTGCCGGGGGCGGCAAGCTCGCGCCTCAACTGCAGGATCAGCGCATCGGCAAGCGGGATGCCGGCGCCCTCGGCCAGGCCCTCGATCTCTGCCATCACCTCGGGCAGCAGATCGGCGATCGGGGCTGCGAAGGTGAGCGCCAGCCGCCGCGCGGCCTCGCGGCCCAGCGGTTCCGGCCGCAGCCGGTCCAGATGGGCGACATCCTCGTCCAGAAAGGCGCGGATCGCCGGGCCGAGGGCCTGGCCGATGCTGCGGCCCCGCGCCCGCGCCGGCCCCCGGGCGCGGATCGGCCAGGCCAGGCCCGAAAGCAGCTCTGCCGCGGTCGGGCGGCGGGTGGGCTGAACCAGGCTCATGCCGCCTGCCTCCGCCTGAGGCTGTCGCCGGCCAGGCGGATCAGGCTCTGGGCCAGCAGGTCGACCGCCTGACGTGCCAGCGGCTCCAGCACCGGGCGGTTCGGCCCGGCAAGGGTCGCGGCGGTATAGATGCCGGGCGTCATGTTGACCTCCAGGATCACCGGGCCACGACCCGGCACCTCGATCAGGTCGACACCGGCGAGCGGCGCATCGACCGCGCGCGCCGCCGCCGTGGCAAGGCGGGCGAGGGCGGGCGGGATGCTGGTCAGCGCTTCGGCCCTGCCGCCGGCATGCAGATTGGCGACGAAGGCCCCCGGGGCGGCGTGGCGGCGGAAGGCATAGACCGGCCGGTGATCGACGCATTGAATGCGCAGATCGCTGCCGTCATTGGGCAGGAATTCCTGAAGATAGAGCGGCAGTCGCGCGGCCCCGGCCTCGGCCAGACGGGCGATCAGCTCGGCGCGGTGGCCGAGCGGGCCGACCCCGCCGCCCTTGGTGCCCAGGCAGGGTTTCACCACCATCGGCAGGCCAAGCCCGGCGATCAGCGCATCCGGGTCGGCATCGGCGCCCGCGATCAGGGTGCGGGCATGGGGCAGGCCGGCGGCGGCGAGGCGGAGCGACAGGGTGGGCTTCAGCTGGCCGGCATCGAGCACGGCTGCCCGGTTCATCACCGGTACCCCGGCCATTTCCAGCGCCTTGAGCAGCCAGAGCCCGGCATCGCGTGCCGCGAGCGATGTCCAGCCCAGGCAGGCATCGGGGGTGAGCGGGCTGCCATCCGCTTCCAGGATCACCGGCCGGCGACCGTCGATGCGGATGGTGAGGGCTTCCGGGCGGCGGATGATCGGGCGGGCGCCGCGTGCCCGCAGCGCCTCGTCGAAGGCGGCGACATCGGCGGTCAGGTCGCGCACCAGGATCAGCACGGCCGGGGCCCGCCGGTCGAGCGGACGTGCGGCAGCGGCGGGGGAGGGGTGCGATGAGGGGGAGGGCATCGCCGATCTCTCCGTGGTTGAGTAATCGGCGATTTATACGCTCTTAACTATGACGGGATCAAGCGACCTCGGGAAGTGCGCGGGGCGCGGGCGGGGTCCGCATGCCGGCGGCACCGGCGGGGACGAGCCCCAGCCGGTGGCGCCGGGTCCAGCGCGTCAGCATCAGCACCGCCACGGTGGCGAGGCCTGAGGCCAGGCCGATCCAGAGCCCGGTGCCGCCCATGTCCAGCCCGAAGGCGAGGCCAGAGCCCACCCCCAGCCCCACGCCCCAATAACCGAAGCCGGCATAGATCATGGGAACGGCTGTGTCCTTGAGCCCGCGAAGCAGGCCCGCCCCCACCGCCTGGGCGCCGTCGGCCAGCTGGAAGATGGCCGCGATGCCCAGGAAGCCGACCGCGATCGCCGTGGTCTCGGCCACCGCCGGATCGTTGCCGTCCAGGAAGAAACCGATCAGCGTGCGGGGCATGGTCAGCATCACCACCGCCGAGAGCGCCATGAAGCCGATGCCGAGCAGGATGGCGGCCCGGCCCGCTTCGCGGATCCGCCCGGCATCGCCCCGGCCGGCGGCGATGCCGACCCGCACGGTGCCCGCCTGGGCCACCCCCATCGGCACCATGAAGGTGACGGCGGCCAGCTGCAGCGCGATGGCGTGGGCGGCGAGCTGGTTGGTGCCGATCAGCCCCATCAGGAAGGCGGCGGCGTTGAAGACCGTCACCTCGAAACCCATGGTCAGGCTGATCGGCAGGCCGATCTTCAGCATCTCGCGAAGCCGCGGCCAGTCCGCCCGCCACCAGCGGCCATAGAGCGCGAAGCGGTTGAAGCGGCGGTCGGCCAGGGTGACCAGCGCCAGCGCGCCGAACAGGAAGATGTTGGCGAGCGTGCTGGCGATGCCGGCCCCTTCCAGCCCCAGGGCCGGCAGGCCGAAATGCCCCAGCACCAGGCCCAGATCGAGCACGGCGTTGACCGCGACCGCCGCGATGGTGATCACCATCGCAGGCCGCGGCCGGCCGAGGGCCGAGATGAAGTTGCGCAGCACCACGAACCACAGCGCCGGCAGGATGCCCCAGCGCAGCGTGTCGACATAGACCGCGGCGGCGGCGGCCAGATCGGGCGCCTGGCCCATGGCCCGCAGGATGGTCTCCGTCTGGCCCAGCACCAGGATCCAGGCGGTCGAGACGGCAAGGCAAAGCCACAGCCCCTGACGCACGGTGCGCCTGAGATCGCGGACCATGCCCAGCCTGGCGCCCACCGCCTGGGCGAGCATCGGGGCGGTGGCCATGGCGAGGCCCATGCCGTAGATGAACAGCGCGAAATAGAGATTGGCGCCGAGGGTGGCAGCCGCCAGCGCCTCGGGGCCCAGCCGGCCGATCACCAGCACATCGGTGGTGGTGATCGCCATCTGGGCGAGGTTGGTCAGCACGATTGGCCAGGCGAGGGCGAAGGTCGCCCTTACCTCGCGCACGAACGGGGCCTCGCGCACGAACGGGTTCTGTGCGCCGGCCGCGGGGGAAGCGATGCCGGTCATGATCTCTGGTGCCGAAATGGTGAATGCGCGCACGGTATCCGGCGACGGCGGCCGGCTGACCGGCGGGGGGGCTTGCATCTGCCCCGGAGGGGGATGCGGCCTGCCATGGTCATGGCCGTCTGACGGTCCGAGGATGGCGGGGCTGCGATGGCAGCCTGGGCTGTTGTCGCCATCCGGCGCCCGAGCCGCACAGAATACGCGCAGATGGTGACGCGACACCCGCGCAGGAATTGCGGGTCTGGCCCGCAGGATTCGCATGGTATACCAATATCCGGCGCAATGGTATACCAATGCCCATAACAACCGGATGAGGGCGGGGCAAGGGCATGGTCGAAACCTGGGTGGTGGTCACGGCGGCCGCGGCCGCGCTGCAGGCGTCGCGCACGGCGCTTCAGCAGCGGCTGCGCGGGCTGCTGAGCGTTCAGGGCGCAGGCTTCGTGCGCTATGCCTATGGTGCGCCGGTCTCGCTGGCGGCGCTCGGGGTCGTTGCGGCCTCTCCCGCCGGTGTGCCGGATCTGACGCTCGCCCATGCCGGCTGGTGCGCGCTGGCCGGCATCGCCCAGATCCTGGGGACCAATCTGCTGATCATGTCCTTCGGTGCCCGCGGCTTCGCGGTCGGCACGGTCTATTCCAAGGCCGAAACCGTGATCGTGGCCCTGGTCGGCTGGGCGGTGCTGGGAGAGGCCCTGGCCGCCACGGCCTGGGCCGGCATTCTGGTCTGCATGGCCGGGGTGGTGGCGCTGGCCACCCGCGGCAACCGCGAGGGGCTGAAGGCCCTGGCCCGCGGCGCCGGCGACCGGGCGGCACTTTACGGGCTGGGGGCGGGGGCGATGTTCGCCGTCGCATCGGTCTGCATCCGGGCGGGTGCGCTGGAGCTGGGGCAGGGCGACGCCTTTCCGCGGGCGATCGCGACACTGGCGGTGATGAACTCCATCCAGGCCGTGCTGATGGGCGTCTGGCTGCTGGCCCGCGAGCCTGCAACCTTCACCGCCGTGTTCCGCACCTGGCGCAGTTCCTCGCTGGTGGGCCTGCTCAGCGTCACCGGTTCGGCCGGCTGGGCCTGGGCCATGACGCTGGAGACCGCGGCGCTGGTGCGCGCCTTCGGCCAGGTGGAACTGGTCTTCACCGTGATCATGGGCCGGCTGCTGCTGGGCGAAACGCCCAAGGCCGCCGACATTCCCGGAAGCCTGGCGGTGATCCTGGGTGTGCTGCTGGTGCTGCTCGCCTGAAGGCGCTAGTCTTTGGGCCCATGAGCGATGCGGACGACATCACCCGGCTGACCGCCTTTTCCCTGGGCGCCGACGGGCCGGCCATCCGGCCGGCACCGGTGGAGCGGGCATGGATGGACGCCACCCCCCAGGGCTTCGCCTATCGCTGCCTGCCGCTCGCCATCGCCAATGCCTGGGGCTGGGAACTGCTGAACCCGGCCGGCTTCACCGCGGTCTGGACGGGGGACGAGGCGCCGGCGGGGGTGGTGGTGACACCCGACGACCCCGCGGCGGCCGTGCCCGCGGTCGGGCATTTCGGATCGGGCATCCTGACCTTCCATGTCCCCTGGCTGTTCCGCACCGCGCCCGAGGTGGCGCTGATGGTGCAGGGGCCGGTCAACCGGCCCAAGGATGCCATCGCCGGCCTGCAGGGGCTGGTGGAAACCGGCTGGTCGCCCTTCGGCTTCACCATGAACTGGCGCTTCACCCGCACGGACACGCCGGTGCGGTTCGAGGCGGGGGAGCCTTTCGCCGCGATCGTGCCGGTGCTGCCGGCCCTGGTGGAGGCGATGCGCCCCGAGATCCGCCCGATCGCGAGCGAGCCCGAGACCGAGCGCGCCCACGCCGCCTTCGTCGCCGGCCGCTCGGCCTTTATCGAGGCGCTGGACGACGAGGGAAGCCTGGAGCGCCGGGCCGGCTGGCAGAAGGATTATTTCCGCGGCCGCACGCCGGACGGCAATGCCGCCGGGGGCCCCCATCGCACGAAGCTGAAACTCGCGCCCTTCATCCGCCGCGACGGATGATGACGCGGTTCCGCTCCGCCGGTTCCGGGAGATCGATGCACTGCCGCTTCGTCTGAATGATCTTCGCAGCCGCGTGGCACTGCTTGCCGTGGTGCTGATCGCCGTGCTGGTGATCGGCCTGCAGACCCTGATCGGCCGGCGCGCCGCCGACCAGATGGCGGCCGAGATCGGTGCCGGGCTGGCGGAAGTGGCGCAGCAGGTCGCCGACCGCTTCGACCGCGAGATCTGGAGCCGGTCGAACGAGATCCGGCTGGCCGCCCGTAATCTGGCCCGCATCGGTGGGGGCGACGAGGCGCGGATGGCCGGGATCGTCGGCGGCCTGCAATCGACCTTCCCCTCGGTGGTCTGGGTTGGCTATGTGGGGGCCGACGGGCGCTGCCTTGCCGCCAGCGGCCGTGGCCCGCAGATCGGCGACGCTTTTCCCGACCGGGACCTGCTGGCCGCCGCCGACCGGCCGCTGGTGATGGACACGCATCGCCGGACGGCGGGAGAAGACGGCAGCCCCGGCCCGCATCTGCTGGCGGTCGCAGCCCCTGCGGTTGCCCCCGACGGCAGGCAACGGGGGACGCTGGTCGCCTGGCTGGGCTGGGACTGGGGCCGCGACATTCAGCGCGATCTGGGCCGGGCGTTGCGTCGCGACCGGCCGCTGGAGATCCTGGTCGCCGATGCGGCCGGGCAGGTGATCATCGGCCCGGAAGCGGCGATCGGGCAGCCGGTGCCCCGGGGCTCGGCGATGCCGGCGGCGACCGGCCGCAACGGCTGGGTGGTGGCCGACTGGCCCGACCTGCCCGATGCGCGGCAGCTGACCGGTCATGCCGCGGTGATCGGCCGCGGGGACCTGGGCGTGGTGGGCTGGACGGTGCATGTCCGCCTGCCCGAGCATGTGGCGCTGGCGCCGGTGGACGGGCTGCGCCGGACCGTGCTGATCTGGGGCCTGGGCGGCGGGCTGATCATGGCGCTGGCCGGCTGGGTGGCCGCCGGCTGGATCGCCCGGCCGTTGCGGCGCATCGCCCAGGCGGCCGACCGGATCAGGTCGGGTGACGACGGGGTGGAAATCCCCGAGGTCGGCGGCGCGACCGAGGTGGAGCTGCTGTCGCGGTCGCTGCGCGCGCTGATCGACCGGCTGACCCACAGCCGCAGCGAACTGGACCATGCCCTGTCGGCGGCCGGGCGCGACGCGCTGACCGGCCTGCCCAACCGCCGCTTCTTCGACGAGGTGCCGCATCTGCTGACCGACCGGATCGCGGCACATGACGGCACGCTGGGCGTGATCTTCATGGATCTGGACGGGTTCAAGGCGGTCAACGACGTTCACGGCCATGCGGCGGGCGATCAGCTGCTGATCGCGGTGGCCGGCCGGCTGGCGCATGCGGTGCGCGAGCGTGACGTCGCCATCCGTCTGGGCGGTGACGAATTCGTCGTGCTGCTGGATCTGGAAGGCGAGGATCCGGCGGGCCAGGCCAGGCGGACCGCCGAACGGCTGATCGCCCTGGTCGGTCTGCCGGTGCCGCTGGGCGAGGGGGCCGCCGTCACCGTCGGCGGCAGTGCGGGCGTCGCCCTCTGGCCGGCGGATCATGCCGATCCGCGCGAGGTGCTGGAGCTGGCGGACGCCGCCCTCTACGCGGTCAAGCGCGGCGGGCGCGGCCATGTCCGGCTGCATGACGGGGCGGCCCAGGGTTTCGTCTCCCGGAATAACTAGGACAAGAAAGTTGCCCTAGTTATGGCAAATCCGACATAAACGTTCGATTTTGCATATTTGCCGCTGGACAGCCGGCATGACATCCGCATAAGGTCCATGACACTGTTATCGATACGGTCGAAGGCCGGGCGATGACGGTTCAGCCGGAATACCCGGTCGACAAGCGTCGCGATGTCGGCCATCATGCGGTCAGATGTGGTCCATAAGATGCCACCAGCCGTATGAGCCTTACGCGACGGCGGTGACACACCGTCGGGACTAGACACCCACCAGGACCAGAGACCCGGGAACCCGGAAGCAGATGTACGACGATCCGCGCCACACCGCCATTGCCGCACGCCGCCGCGCTTCCGCGCGGGCCGCGGTGATTGCACGTGCCGAGGCGCGGCGCGCGGAACTGTTCCTGATGGCCTCCGGTGGCGTGATCGTCATCCTCCTTGGCCTTGCCCTCTCGCTTCGACTTATCGGCCCCTGAGCGCCGCACGGTCACCTGCGTAAACCACGGGTGACACACGCTCAGGGGACAAGAGACAGACCCGCATGCCCGGCGCAGGATGCCGGTGCGTGCCGACCCCGTCCGGGCCCTTTCCAACCGCATCGCCCGCGGCCCCGGCCCGTCTCTCTTCGAAGCAAGGCAGTTTCAGATGACCACCGAGACCAATCCCGCCCGTCAGCCGGTCGACACCACCCGTGCCGCCGAGGTCAATGCCGGCGACCGCGTCGTGATCTTCGACACCACGCTGCGTGACGGCGAGCAGTGCCCCGGCGCCTCGATGACGCTGGACGAGAAGCTGCGCGTCGCCGAGATGCTGGAGCGCCTGGGCGTCGACGTGATCGAGGCCGGCTTCGCCATCGCCTCCAACGGCGACTTCGAATCGGTCTATAAGATCGCCGAGCGATCGCGTGAGGCGGTGATCTGCAGCCTGGCGCGTGCGAAGCATGCCGATATCGAGCGCGCGGCCGAGGCGCTGAAGCCGGCCCGCCGCCGCCGCATCCACACCTTCATCTCCACCAGCCCGCTGCATCGCAAGTTCAAGCTGAACATGGACGAGGCGCAGGTGCTGGAGGCGATCGCCGACAGCGTCTCCTTCGCCCGCCGCTTCACCGACGACGTGGAATGGTCCTGCGAGGACGGCACCCGTACCGAGCCGGAGTTCCTGTACCGGGCCATCGAGGTGGCGATCGCCAATGGCGCCACCACCATCAACGTGCCCGACACCGTCGGCTACACCATGCCCGAGGAATATATCGGCCTGATCCGGGCGATCCGGAACAATGTGCCGAACATCGACAAGGCGATCCTGTCGGCGCATTGCCACAATGATCTGGGCCTGGCGGTGGCGAACTCTCTGGCCGCGGTCTCGGCCGGTGCGCGCCAGGTGGAATGCACCATCAACGGCATCGGCGAGCGCGCGGGCAATGCGGCGCTGGAAGAGATCGTGATGGCGATGCGCACCCGCGGCGATCTGATGGGCGTGGGCACCGGCATCGACACCACCCTGATCACCCAGGCCTCGCAGCTGGTCTCGTCGGTCACCGGCTTCCCGATCCAGTACAACAAGTCGATCGTGGGCCGGAACGCCTTCGCGCATGAAAGCGGCATCCATCAGGACGGCATGCTGAAGAATGCCCAGACCTACGAGATCATGACCCCGGAATCGGTGGGCGTGAACAAGTCGTCGCTGGTGATGGGCAAGCATTCCGGGCGCCATGCCTTCAAGACCAAGCTGAAGGAGCTGGGCTTCGAGCTGGGCGACAACGCCCTGGAAGATGCCTTCCGCCGCTTCAAGGATCTGGCCGACCGCAAGAAGACCGTGTTCGACGACGACCTGGTCGCCCTGGTGTCGGACGGTGCCGGCCACGAGGGTGAAAGCCTGAAGCTGACGGCGCTGTCGGTTGCCTGCGGCATCGGCGTCGACCATGTCGCCACTGTCACCATCGAGCGCGAGGGCACGGCCCACAGCGCCAGCGCCAGCGGCAACGGCCCGGTGGATGCCGCCTTCAACGCCATCGGCCAGGCGATCCCGCACGAGGCGGTGCTGCAGCTCTATCAGGTCCATGCCGTGACCGAGGGCACCGATGCCCAGGCGCGGGTGACCGTACGTCTGGGCGCCCGCGGCCGCAGCCATGGCGGCATCGGCGCCGATCCCGATACCGTGGTCGCCTCGGCCAGCGCCTATGTGAACGCCCTCGCCAAGTTGCTGGAAAAGGCGGCGGATGCGCCGGAAGAGGCGGCGGATCCGTCGATCCGCAGCGCCGCCATCTGATCACGCCCGGCTTGCCGGTTTCGGCGCCCCCGCCGGACACGACGCCCGCCCGGGAACGGCCCCCGCCCGTTCCCCGCGCGGGCGTCGTCGCGTTCGATGCGCTGACACCGAATTGACGGTTTCAATGCGGTGCGGTTTGTGGCGTAATCTCGCCGCGTTCGCCCCCGACCGTCCCAGAGCGCGCAGACCCTTGCGCGCAGCCCGGACGGTAACCGGGGCGCAGGCTTCGACGCCGCCGGCGCACCCCCGGTCCGGGCACTGACAGTCAGATCCAGCGAGCAAAGCCAGCTACATGTTCTCGAGCCTCCTCGGCATTCTCTCGGCCGACATGGCCATCGACCTCGGCACCGCCAACACGCTCGTCTACGTGAAGGGCCGGGGTATCGTGCTCAACGAGCCGTCGGTGGTTGCGATCATGAACGTCAAGGGCAAGAAGCAGGTCCTCGCCGTGGGCGAAGAGGCCAAGCTGATGCTCGGCCGCACACCCGGCAATATCGAGGCGATCCGCCCGCTGCGTGACGGCGTCATCGCGGATTTCGAAGTCGCCGAAGAGATGATCAAGCACTTCATCCGCAAGGTGCACAACCGGCGCACCTTTGCGAGCCCGCAGATCATCGTCTGCGTACCCTCGGGCTCGACCGCGGTGGAACGCCGGGCCATCCAGGAATCGGCCGAAAGCGCCGGCGCGCGCCGGGTGTTCCTGATCGAGGAACCGATGGCGGCCGCGATCGGTGCCGGCCTGCCGGTCACCGAGCCGACGGGCTCGATGGTGGTCGATATCGGCGGCGGCACCACCGAGGTGGCGGTGCTGTCGCTGGGCGGCATCGTCTATTCGCGCTCGGTGCGCGTGGGCGGCGACAAGATGGACGAGGCGATCATCGCCTATATCCGCCGCAATCATAATCTGCTGATCGGCGAGTCGAGCGCCGAGCGGATCAAGACCGAGGTCGGCTCCGCCTGTCCGCCCGCCGATGGCGATGGCAAGGTGCTGCAGATCAAGGGCCGCGACCTGATGCACGGCGTGCCGCGCGAGATCGTGATCACCGAACGCCAGATCGCCGAAAGCCTGGCCGAACCGGTGGGGCAGATCGTCGAGTCGGTGAAGGTCGCGCTGGAGCACACCGCCCCGGAACTCGCCGCCGACATCGTCGACAAGGGCATCGTGCTGACCGGCGGCGGGGCGCTGCTGGGCAATCTGGATCTGGTGCTGCGCAATGCGACCGGCCTGCCGGTCTCGATCGCCGATGATCCGCTCTCCTGCGTGGCGCTGGGCACCGGCCGGGCGCTGGAAGAGATGAAGAAGCTGAAGCACGTCCTCTACGAACAGTACTGATCGGCGATCGGATCGCCGGTAAAGAAATCCTTAAGGTCTTTCCGGAAACGGGCTGTCGATGCCCGCACTCCGGGAAGACCTGCCCTGCAGGCGCGATGATGTCCGGACCATGGTCTTGTGGCCGTCGTCATGTCATGCTTGAAGATCAGTCGAGCCCCTCAGCCTCGGGGAGAACGCTCCGGTGAAGCCGCTCGGATACGGCCGCGCCGTGGCTCAGCCACTCAGACAGCTCGCCCATCGCTTCGCCTTCGGAGCGCTGGTGGTGGGCTCCGTCGGTCTGATGATCGCGACGCGCTTCGACGTCGTGCCCGTCACCGATCTGCGCACCGCCATCGCCGACGCGTCCACGCCGGCGCTGGAACTGTTCTCGCGCCCGGTCGCCAGCCTGACCGGGCTGACCGACCGGATCGGCACGCTGACCGATCTTGCCGCCGAGAACGCCCGTCTGACCGAACAGAACGAGCGCCTGCGCCATTGGGAGCAGGTGGCGCTCAGGCTTGCGGCCGAGAACACGGCGCTGCGCCGGCAGCTGGGCGTGGTGCCCGATCCCGAACAGCGCTTCCTGTCGGCGCGGATCCTGGCCGATACCGGCGGGCCCTTCGTGCGCACCCTGTTGATTTCGGCCGGCGCCCGCGACGGCATGGCCCGCGACGGGATTGCCGTCACCTCGGCCGGTCTGGTCGGCCGGGTGATCCAGGTGGGCGAAACCTCGTCGCGTCTGCTGCTGCTGTCGGATCTGAACAGCCGCGTGCCGGTGACGGTGGAAACCCCGGACGGGGTGGCCCAGCGGGCCATTCTGGCCGGCGACAATTCGCCGCGTCCGGCGCTCGCCTATCTGCCGCCCCATGTGATGCCCGAAGTGGGCGCACGGGTGGTGACATCGGGCGAGGGCGGCATCTTCCCGCCCGGCCTGGCCGTCGGCCGGGTGATCTCGGTCGAAGAGGGCCAGATCCGGGTGGAGCCCTTCGTCGACTGGCGCCGGCTGGATTTCGTGCGCATTCTGCTCGGCACCGAGCTGCATCCGGAAGGGGCGCCCGAGGTATCGCCGGCCCTGCCGGTGGCACCGGCGCCGGCCCGCAGCCAGTGACGGCCGGCGGAGGGGCATGAACGACACCCTGTTGCAGAAGCTCGACCGTCAGGTGCGGGCTTCGGTGCCCTTCCTGGTGAGCCTGGCCTTCGTGCTGGTCGCCGCAGCCCCCTGGTCGCGCCTGGGCGGCACCGCCATGGTGCCCTGGCCGGTGCTGATCGCGGTGACCTATTGGAGCATCTACCGCCCGGACCGGCTGCCCTACTGGTCGGTCTTCATCCTGGGGCTGGTGGAGGATGCGATCGGCTGGGGGCCGTTCGGACAGACCGCGCTGGTGCTGCTGGTGGTCCGGGCGATCCTGGTCAGCCAGCGCAAGGTGTTTCGCGGCAAGTCGTTCCTGCTGATCTGGGCAGCCTTTGCGGCGGTGGCGCTGGTCGCCTGCAGCCTGGTCTGGATCTCCACCATGATCTATGCCTGGTCGGTGCTGTCGCCGGCCCCGGCGGTGGCGCAGTGGATGGCGAGCGTTGCGGCCTATCCGCCAGCTGCATGGCTGCTGGGCCAGATCCACGCGCTGGCGCTGCGCCGGCAGTGATCCTATCTTCCCAAGGGTCCGGCCCCGGCCGGCCCCGGCGGCGCAGCGCCCGTCCCCTGCGCGTCGACCTTCGGTGTCCTGCTCCATGCGTGACGAACAGAACCGCCACCGGCTCATCACCCGCCGCACCCTGCTGCTGGGCGGCGCCCAGCTGGCGCTGACCGGCGTGCTGGGTGCGCGCATGTGGTATCTGCAGGTGGCAGAGGCCGACCGCTACAAGACGCTGGCCGACGACAACCGGATCAGCCTGCGCCTGCTGGCGCCGCCGCGCGGCCGGATCTTCGATCGCGACGGCCGGCCGCTGGCGCTGAACCGCGAGAATTACCGCCTGCTGGTGGTGCCCGAACAGGCCGCCGATCTGGAACAGGTTCTCTCGCAGCTCGCTCAGCTGGTGGAACTGCCCGAGGACGTCCAGGCCCGGGTGGTGCGCGAGGCGGAGCGGCGGCGGCGCTTCTCGGCCCTGCCGGTGCGCGACAACCTCACCTGGGACGAGGTCGCCAAGGTCGAGGTCAACGGCCCCGATCTGGCCGGGGTGATGATCGATGTCGGCCTTGCCCGCGAATATCCGATGGGGGCCACCATGGCCCATATCATCGGCTATGTCGGCGCCCCGGCCGAGAAGGATCTGGATGGCGACCCGCTGCTGGAACTGCCCGATTTCCGGATCGGCAAATCGGGGATCGAGCGGGCGGCGGAGCCGCGGCTGCGCGGCCGTGCCGGCACCATCCGGGTGGAGGTGAATGCCTATGGCCGCGAAATCCGCGAGCTGGACCGCGCCGAAGGCGTGCCGGGCGACGATGTCCAGCTGACCATCGATGCCGACCTGCAGACCTTCACCACCGCGCGGCTCGCCTTCGACAGCGCGGCCGCGGTGGTGATGGACATCCATTCGGGCGACATTCTGGCCGCGGCCTCGGTGCCGACCTTCGACCCGATGCTCTTCGACCGCGGCATCTCCATGGCCGACTGGACGGAGCTGACCTCCAACCCGCGGGCGCCGCTGATCAACAAGGCGCTGGGCGGCCAGTATCCGCCCGGCTCCACCTTCAAGATGGTGGTGGCGCTGGCGGCGCTGGAAGCGGGCGTGATCCCGCGCGACCACACCGTCTTCTGCCCCGGCCATCTGGACATGGGCGACAACCGCTTCCATTGCTGGCGGCGCGGCGGCCATGGCGAGGTCGGCGTGGTGGAAGCCATCGCCCAGTCCTGCGACGTGTTCTTCTACGACATCGCCCGGCGGGTGGGCATCGATGCCATCGCCGCCATGGGCCAGCGCTTCGGCCTGGGCCACCGGCTGCAGATCGGCCTGCCGGGGGAACGCCCGGGACTGATGCCGACCAAGGACTGGAAGATGGCCGCCCGTGGCCGTGGCTGGACCCAGGGCGAGACCCTGATCGCCGGCATCGGCCAGGGCTATGTCCTCACGACCCCGCTTCAGCTGGCGGTGATGACGGCGCGGCTGGCCAATGGCGGCCGGGCGGTGGTGCCGCGGCTTTATCGCGAGATCGACGATGCCCGTGCGGCCGGCGCGCAGCTCTGGAACGTGGCGGCCCCCGCCGCCGGCACCGGGCTGGATCCGGCGGTGCCGCTGCCCGAAAGCGGCATTCAGCTGGCCGATACCATGGGCATCGACCGCAGCCATATGGAACTGGTGCTGGAAGGCATGCGCCGGGTGGTGAACAACCGCCGCGGCACCGCGCACAAGGCGGCGATCGAAGATCCGGCCTATGCCTATGCCGGCAAGACCGGCACCGCCCAGGTCCGGCGCATCACCCGGGCGGAGCGCGACAGCGGCCGCTACAAGGCGGCCGACGTGCCCTGGCTTGAACGCGATCATGCGCTGTTCGTGGGCTATGCGCCGCTCGGCGCCCCGCGCTATGCCTGTTCCTGCATCATCGAACATGGCGGCAGCGGCAGCGGCGTCGCGGCGCCGGTGGTGGCCGATATCCTGCGGGCGACGATTGCGCTGGGGGCCGAGCGCGAGCGTCGCGGCAACCGGCCGCCGGCACCGCAGCCGCAGCCGGCAGGAGCCGGGCGCCCCGATCGCATCGTCCGGGGCCCCGGCCGTCCGGGCCAAGGGGAGGCGACATGAGCCTGCACGATCATTCCGCCCCGGCCAGCCTGGGCCTGGCCCAGCGCATCCGGTCGTTCGGCTGGGGGCTTCTGGCCCTGCTGACCATGGTGGCCGGCACCGGCTTTCTGGTGCTCTATTCCGCCGCCAATGGCAGTTTTTCCCCCTGGGCCGATGCGCAGATGATCCGTTTCGCCATCGGCGTGGTGCTGATGGTGGTGATCGGCCTGACCCATCTGAAGCTCTGGCTACGGCTTGCCTATCCGCTCTATGGCGTGGCCCTGCTGCTGCTGGTGGCGGTGGAGATCATGGGCGATATCGGCATGGGCGCCCAGCGCTGGATCGATCTCGGCTTCTTCCAGCTTCAGCCGTCGGAGGTGATGAAGATCGCGATCGTGCTGGCGCTGGCCCGCTATTTCCACGGCTGCACGGCCGAGGATATCCGCCGGCCGGTCACCCTGCTGCTGCCGCTGGCGATGGTGGCGGCGCCGGCGCTGCTGGTGCTGCGCCAGCCCGATCTCGGCACCACCGGCATGCTGATCCTGGGGGCGGGCGCGACCTTCTTCGTGGCGGGGGTGCGGGCCTGGAAGTTCCTGGTGGTGCTGGCGCTGTTCGGCGCCTCGCTGCCGGTCGGCTGGTCGATGCTGCACGAATACCAGCGCCAGCGCGTGCTGACCTTCATGGACCCGTCGCGTGACCCGCTGGGCGCCGGCTATCACATCACCCAGTCCAAGATCGCGCTGGGTTCCGGGGGCGTCACCGGCAAGGGCTTCATGCAGGGCACCCAAAGCCATCTGAGCTTCCTGCCCGAGAAGCAGACCGATTTCATCTTCACCATGTATGCCGAGGAATTCGGCCTGATCGGCGGCATTCTGCTGCTGCTGCTGTTCGTGTCGGTGGTGCTCTATGCGCTCTCGGTCTCGCTCAGGGCCCGCACGGTGTTCGGGCGGCTGGTCGCGGCGGGTGTGGGAACGACCTTCTTCTTCTACTACTTCATCAACATCGCGATGGTGATGGGCCTGATCCCGGTGGTGGGCGTGCCGCTGCCGATGGTGTCATACGGCGGCACGCAGATGATGACCCTGATGATCGCCTTCGGCCTGCTCGCCTGCGTGAACACCCACCGCGACGTCCAGCTGCGCCGCCAGCCCGGGCTGGAGGGTTATTGAAAACAGGGGCGAAATTCGGGGCGTCGGAAAAAATTCACGGGACATCGAAAAACCCTCTTGGCAGACCCCGCTTTCCCTTGTTATAAGCCGCGCACCGCACGATGCGGGCGCATAGCTCAGTTGGTAGAGCAGCTGACTCTTAATCAGCGGGTCCAAGGTTCGAGTCCTTGTGCGCCCACCATGTTTTTCAAAGCCCTGCCGGAAACGGCGGGGCTTTGTCATTTTGCGGTCCCCCCAAAATCCCCCCACGAGCCACCGTTTCCGCTTCAAGCCTTCCACCGCCGCGACCCCAGATGTCGCACCGTGCTCCTACGATTGCCCAGTTCGGCGATACTCGGACCACCGGCGGTCAGGAGGGAAGAAGATGTTCAGGAAGATCGCGCATGGTGTGGCCCTGACCGGCCCCCCGCTTCTGCTGGTGCTGCCCCCGGCGAAGTGGGAAGCGCCTGCTTCAGGCCATGGAACCCCGCACTGAGCCAACCGGCGGTATCCTACTCGTCCTCCACGTTTGCCATCAGCGCATAGGGATCGAAGCCGATGGCCTTGGCGAGGTCCAGGTACTCCAGGACATCCAGTCGGCGTTCCCCGAGTTCGACCTTGGCCACATAGGACGGCGGCTTGCCCAAGCGCTCGGCTACCTGGATTTGGGTGAGGCCATGCGCCTTGCGCTCCGCCACCAGAAGGGCGCGGAGCTTGCGGTGCCGGTCGCTGTGGATGGTTTTTGCCACTCTGGAAGCCTCGTTGTGCTTCCCAGAGGAGAGGGCATCTGGCACAATTCTCCCAAATTAGAAGAATTTGTTTCGCCTCAATGACTTGTGATGGTACGAAGTGTGGCGCCACACCAAGGATGGTATAATTCATGATAATCAATTTTAGGTAGCGCAACGCCGACTTTCTGGTGATATTCCCCCTATGGATGTCGAAGAGGTCCGATGTCGTCCTTTCGCAACGCTCAGCTTCTCCGCCTGCTCGGCATGATCCGCGACTTGTCGTCGGCGCGGACGGGGGTGAGCATCCGCGACCTTCGCGAGCGCTACGGCGTGACGCGGCGGACCATTGAGCGGGACATGGCCGCCATTGAGGCGGTTGGCTACACGGTCGAGACCCTGCCCGATCTGGAACCCGGCCACGTCCGCAAGCGCATCCCCGCGAGCGTCCCCAACCTTCAGATGCCGTTGACGGCAGAGGAACTGGCGGCGGCGCGGGCCGGGGTGGCGGCGCTGGAGCGGGACGCCCCGGCCTCGGTCGCGGCCACCCTGCGCTTGCTGGTCCACCGGCTGGAGGAAGCCCAGACGCAGGCGGTGGCCGTCGATGGCGGGGCCTTGGACGACGCCCAAGCCTTCGTCCCCCGCCCCGGCCACCGCTCGGAGGCGTCCGCCATCATCATTGAGGACTTGCGGGCCGCCATCTTGCGCTGCGAGCGGGTCCATGTCACCTACCGCAAAGGTGGAGAAGGCGCGGGGCGCGAGTACGAGGCCGAACCTTACGGCATCCTTTACGGGGCCAAGGGCTACTTGGTCTGGCGCGGCGTCGAGGACCGCAAGTGGCGCAAGTTCGCTCTGCCCTTCATCGACAAGGTCACGCTCACGGGCGCCCCCTTTGAACGCGACTCCTCTTTCCAACTGGCGGCCTTTGCCACCGACTCATTTGGCATCTGGCGCGAAGAGCCCGTCACCGTGGAACTGCGCGTCCTGCCGTCAGGCCAGGCGCGGCTACGCCACCACCGCTTCCACCCCACAGAAACCGTCGAGCCGCAACCGGACGGCGGTGCCATTGTCCGCTTCACCGCCAGCGGCCTGACCGAAATCTGTTGGCACCTCTTCACTTGGGGCGCGGACATCCGCGTTCTGGGGCCTGAGGGGCTGGTTGAGGCGTACTCGCGCGCACTGCATTCCGCCCGCTCGGCACTGGAGGATCATGCCGTCGTTTAGCTGTGATGCCTGCGGAGCCTGTTGCCGCAACCTCCATCTCGCGCCCCAGTACCGCCCGCTGGACCGTGGAGATGGGATTTGCCGTCACCTCGACGAACGAACGAACCTGTGCCGCATCTATGACGACCGGCCGCCTTTGTGCCGGGTCGAGGAACAGTTCCTGCCTCTCTTCGCCGACACCATGAGCTTCGACCAGTACGTCGAGGAAACGACGAAGATATGCCAGGAACTGAAGCGTATCACACCAAGCACAACGAAGTGAGAGGAGAAGAAGGATGTTCTTGCGTGATTTGACTGACGAGCAAAAGAGGGCCTTCCTTGTTCTGGCCGACAAAGTTGTTCTGGCCGATGGTCATTTGGCCCCCGAGGAAACCATGCTCCTTGACACGTTCCGGGCCGAAATGGATGTTGCCGACGTCCCGGTGCCGCAGATGGACCTCGCCGAGGCGGCAAAGATCTTCGACACCCGCAAGGCCAGGGTGTCCGTCCTCTTCGAACTGATTGCGCTGGGCCACGCCGATGGCGACTTCGACAAGGATGAGTCGGCCGTGGTCACGGAAATCAAGCGGGCCTTCGGTCTGTCGCTTGCCGAGTTCGAGGCGATGGTGAACTGGGTGCTGCGCCAGATGGCTCTGGTCCGCGAGGCGTCCGAACTCATGGCGCAGGAGGCTTGATATGCCACTTCCTCTGATTCTTGGTGGTGTCGCCATTGCTGCTGGTCTGGCTGGAGCGAAGAAGGGCTATGACGCCTACTCGGCCAATAAGGAGGCGGGCAGCGTTGCGGTCGAAGCCGCTCACCTGTTCGACACGGCCAAGAGCCGCCTGGAAGCGGACAAGGACGGAGCCGTCGATAAACTCGCCGACTTGGGGCGCTTGCGCCTTGAGACATGGGAAAACGACATGGGGCGTTTCGTCAGTCTGTTCGAGCGGATCAAGGACGTGGAACTGACCGGCGAGGTGGCAAAGGACAGTTTCGCCCGCGCCGTGGTGACTGAAGCGGAACTGGTCCACCTGCGTGACATCTCCTTCAAGGCGGCGGAAATTGTTGGTGGCGGGGTTGGGGCGCTGGGCTCGGGAGCCCTTGCTGGCGTGGCCGCCTATGGTGGGGCTATGACCTTCGGCGCGGCGTCCACGGGAACCGCCATCGGCAGTCTGACCGGTGTCGCGGCCACAAACGCCACGCTGGCTTGGTTCGGTGGCGGTTCCTTGGCTGCTGGCGGCATGGGGATGGCCGGAGGACTGGCGGTGCTGGGCGGCCTTGTCACTGGCCCGGTCCTCCTTGTCGGCGGCTGGGCGTTGTCGGCAAAAGCAGACGCCAACCTCGCCAAGGCCAGGGCCAATCTGGCGGAGGCCAGGAAGGCGGTGGCCGAGATGGGAACGGCCGGGGCGGCTCTGCGCAGCATCGCCCGCCTTGCCTACCAGTACACTCTTGTCATCACCCGATACCGCTCGACTTTTGGCTCCATCATGGACCGGCTGGGCGAGGTCATCGACGAAGCGGGCACCTCTTTCCCGGCCTACACCAAGCAGCAAAAGGAAACAGTGTGGCTGGCGGTCGAAGCGGCCAGCGTGATGAAAAAGCTGCTGGAGACCTCGTTGCTGCGTCCCGATGGTTCGGTCGATCCGAACAGTAGCGCTCCCCTTGCCCTGCCCAAGGTGATGGTTGGCAAACTGGAAGCCCAGGGGGCCGCTCATGCCGGAGCGTGACGAGGACAAGGAGCGCGAGGACCACGTCATCACTCAGGGGGCGGCCCAGTTCGGGGCCGCCGCCGCCTCCAATGCCGCGCGAGCCGCCGACTTCATCGACGAAGGCTGGGCTGCGGTGGAAATGGTGCTGCAAGGGGAGGCAAAAAAGCTTGAGAGCACCGATCCTCGATGGGCCAATGCTCACAGAGCGCAGGCGAAAGGCAACGTTTTCGAGACGCTCAATGACCTGAAGGACAATGTTGAACGCCTGGAAGGAGGAAAGGACGGGCTGTGGCGCAATACCCGGCTGAACGGCCAGAATCGGGCGCCTCAGGATTCTGTCCTTGTGGTTGATGGGAAGGTCGTTCTCGCCCGACAGGACAAGCTGTTGTCGGGACCGACCACCCAGAACCTTAAATCCATTGCCCATGAGAAATACACAGGCATGGACATCACCGTGCCCGAGGGTGAAGTGGCCCTCTGGAAGCTGAAAATGCGGGAGATGGCCGACAAGACCGACGACCCGCAGCAAAAGGCTCGTTACCTGGATGCCGAGCAGAGAATTCGAGGCGGCGTGGAACGCCAGGACGCCGAGGCGGCTGTTACTGATCGCAACACGTACCGGTTCCGTCAGGAACTGAAGGCGTTCGGAAAGGAAGCCGCCACGGCCGCCGGGTCTGCCGCTTTGGGCGCCAGCGTGGTTGCCGGAACCGTGTCCTCGATCAGAAACGGTATCAAGCTTTACCAAGGCGATATCACAGGCAAGGAGGCCCTGGTCGCTGTCGCCAGCGATACCTCTACCTCTGCCCTTCGCGCGGGTGCGGTCGGAGCGCTGAGTGTTGGGGTGCGTCATGCCGCCAACAAGGTCGGCCTGCAAGCGCTGAAGAAGGGTGGACCGGCCGGTGCCATTGCCGCTGCCACATTGGAGGTCGGCCGGACCGTCTACGACTTGGCCAAGGGTAAGGTAACCCCAGGCCAAGCTGCGGAAACACTAGGCGAAACAGGGTGTTGCATGGTGGCTGGAGTTTACGTAGGTGGAGCCGCAGCCACCGCGTTCGGCAACATCGGCGTCATCCCGCTGACTGTTGTCGGTATCTCGGCCCCGCTCAGCATCCCGGTCATCGTTGCAAGCACGGCTGCCTGCATCACGGTGTCGCTAACCTACCAGACCTGCATCCAGATCTTCAAGACGGCGAGGTTGGAGCAAGAGGAGGCGGAACGGGTCATGGTCCTGGCCGCAGCCGCCGAAGCGGAACTCATTGCTCAGCGCGAGGAGTTCGAAAAAGCCGCCGAAGACTACTTCCAAGATAGGCAACGGACGTTTGGCAACGCCTTCGCTATTGTAGGCCAGGGGATGGGAGCCGGTGACATCGTGACCACGATCATGGGGCTGTCCAGGCTGGCGGAAAGCGTCGGCGGCAGCCTGCGCTTCGCTGGGTTCGAGGAGTTCGAGCAATTCATGGGAGACCCGGAAACCGTCTTGGTGCTGTAGCCTCCATGCGACCCCATCCGTCGCACCCCCGCGCTATCCCTGAGGGGCATTTTTCGCCTTTCAGGGATAAACACGCATGACCCAATACCGTCTTTTCCTCGCTGGTTTCATCGCCTTCGCCGTCGCCATCGGGACTGCGTCCGCCGAGCCGGTCAACATCGGGAAGCTGCACGCGCTGCTGTGGAACCAGGAAGCGGAAGCCATGGCGCGCTACGGCGCGGATGGTGACGAAATCCCCGAGGTCCGGGTGGCGAACCCGACGGTGACGACGGAGCGGGCGGAAGACGGCACGATCCTCGCCGTGGTGAAGGCCCAGTTCTTCACGGGTGGCCGCGTGCGCAGGATCGCGCCGGACGTCTACTACACGGACGTCTACTGCGTCATGGAGGAAGATCTGGAAGCCGCGCGGCGCATCCGGGCCGACCAGCAACTCATCCTCATCGGTCCCATCGCCTCGGTGGAGACTTACGACGAGAAGACCAGAAACTCCTGGTTCAGCACCAAGCGGGCCATCATGTATCCGTGCTCCATTCTGAACCCGCTCACTGCGGTCGAACTGGGGCTGGAGTTCGACTGCGATGCCTGGGCGGATTGGGCATCCCAAGCCTACATGCGCCTCGGAGAAAGCGGGCGCGAAGGGGCCGCCGCTGCGTGCCGCGAAAAACTGGCGGGCCTTCCTGCCGGTGTGGGAGGAAACTCGACCGACAGCCGGGAGAGTTGCGCGTGGTTCCTGCGTGATGTTCTCGGCTGGGAGAACGCCACGGATGACAGCGCCTACATGCGGCGGTGCGTGATTGATTGAGCTTGGCCCCCTTGCCCAGAGGCAAGGGGGCGCCAGCTTAGTTATCACCCGGACCAGCCCACCGCAACCTGGTTCGCCGCCTCGATCAGCCGCTGCGGCGCCAAGTGGGCGTACCGCATGGTCATCTGCACCTGCGAATGCCCAAGGATTTCCCCGACCTCATGCAACGTCCTGCCCTTGCTGACCAGAGTGCTGGCGAAGGTATGCCTCAGGTCGTGGATGCGGAGGTCGGGAGGCAGACCGGCCCGCGTCTTGACGCGGTCCCAAGCCTTCCGCACGCCCTCCAGGTGGTGCTCCGGGGCCTTCCCCGGAAACACCCACGGGCAACCCGGCAGGCGCCGCTGGCGGTTTAGGACGCGAAGCGCCAAATCCGACAAGGGGATGTGGCGCCGACGGCCGCTCTTCGATCTCGGCACCACCCACAGGCGGCGCTCGAAGTCGATGTGCTCCCACTTCGCCGCCAGGGCCTCGCCCTTGCGGGCGCCCGTGGCGGCGAGCAGGGCGATGACGCCCGCCGCCACTTGGCTGGGCTCCTCGTCAAGCGCCAGGAAAAGGGCGCGCAACTCGGTTTCCGTCAGGTACTTCTCGCGGTGGTGCTCGCGGCGCATCTCGGCGTGCTGGGCCGGGTTGCGGCCCTGGTAAGCCTCCCAGCGCAGCGCCAAGTTGAAGATGCGCCGGACCAGGGCCGTGACACGGTTGACGGTTCCATCCGCCAGCCCCTCGTCGCGGAGGGCCTTCTGCAAGGCGGCCACGTCGCTGGGTGTGACTTCGTCGAGGCGCTTGTTTTCCCAGCGCGGCTTGAGCCTGTTCTTGTAGAAGCTCCTGTGGTCCCGCGCTGACCGTAGTCGGTCCTCGACGTAGGGCAGGTAGCGGTCCTCGCAGAAAGCGCCGAAGGTCGGCACCGCCTTGAGGCGGTCCCTCTCGGCGCCTGGGTCGCCGCCAAGGCTTGCTTCCGCCCTGATCTCCTGCGCACGTTTGCGCGCCTGATCCACGGTGACGTCGCCGAGGCGGCCCAAACGGATTTCCCGGGTGCGGGCACGGCCGTCACGGTAGCGGACGTAGAATGTGACAGATCCCGAGGGCCAGACCTCCATGAGGAAGCCCGACAGGCGGTCGTCGAAGACGCGGATCTTGCGCTTCCCCGCCGGGACGGGCGGAGGGCTCTTCGCCAGCGCCCGGGTGATGGTCTGGGTCGGCATGTCTTCTCCTTGTTTGCACGCGAAATGACGATGCCCCGCCGCAAGGACGGGGCATTCGGTTCGGCATCTCGTGTTGTGGGGCTATCGGGATGCGGCCCGTTGGGTGGGGCGCGGCCTCCACGGGAAATGGAGGCCGCCGAATGAAATGAGCTTGAGGAGCGCGGCGGTTTCGTCGCCGACCGGCCTGGACCTACTGGGCGGTGTTGTCCTTGACGCGCTGTTCCAGGAACTCGACCAAGTGCTGGGCGGTGTACCGGATCACCTTGCGCGACAGGTTGATGTAGCGCGGCCCCTCGCCGCAGATGCGCCAACGCTCAAGCGTGCGTTCGCTGACGTCAAGGTAGGTGGCGACCTCATCCGGCCGCATCAGGCGCGGAACGGAGACCTGATGGGACGCACCGAGGGTGCCCGGCGGAAGTACATCGGTTGCGGTAGGGACCTGTTTCGAGTGCATTGGGATTTCCTTGTTGGAGTGCCAGCCCTGGCTGTGCTGATGGTTGCCCTTGCGGCGGGCGTCACAACGGCGCCCAATTGGACTGTTCGCGGCCCCTCGGCAAAAAAAGGAGGCGAAAGCGCCTCCTTCAGGTGGTCCGGCCGTTACCGGCGGCTTTCGGTGGACCGGAACCTCTGGCTGTTGTGGTCGCGGTTCCTACGGCTTGGGCGGCAAGTCGCCCCGCTTGTTGGCGGCTTCGATGGCGCTTGCGGCTACTTGGAGGACGAGGACCAAGATCGGAATCCAGTTCGGCACGGTTTTCTCCTTTGATATCGGGAATGGTGCGCCCGGTGGCCGTCATGGCAGGTTGATCCGGGACGGCCAGAAGGGCGAAATGTCGTCGAGGCGATGCGCCCGGATGTCGGGCACGTCGGGCACCAGCGCCGGGTGGTGCGCGCGGTCGATGAGCACCGGGTCGCCCTGGTGGCGCCCGAGCAACTCGCCGACGTGGAAGTGGCGCCACTCCGGGATCACCCGGGTCGTGAAGCCGAAAAGAATGTCCCCCTCGCGCTCCACCGGGAACCAGTTCATGGCGTGCCACCGGCATCGGAAGCGCAGCGGCAGGACCAACTCGGCTGTCTCGCGCGCCTCCGTGGCCCACAGGGGCGGCAGGTCGGCAAGGGTCTCGACGAGCTTCTCGCCGCTCATTGCCGGGCCTCAAGAAACAGGAACCAACTGCCGTCGCTGGCGTGGCTGACCGCGACGCCCTCGCGGCACCAGTGGGCGGCCAGTTCCTCTTCGTCGGGCAGGTTGTTGATGCCGTCGTGCAACTTTTGGAGGGTCGTGGCGGAGACGCCCAGGTCGCGCAGGTAATTGAGCACCATCCTGGGGTCCTGGTCGGTCTGGCAGTTGTCGTCAAAGGTGGAGAGGGCGAGAAGTTCCTCGGCGTCGGCTGGCGTGTCCGGTGCGAGGAAGCGCCTTCGCAGGGCCACGAAGGCAGGGTGGTCGGGGTGGTTCATGGGGGGCATCTCCTGTGCGGTCGGCGCGATCAGGCCGGATCACAGGAAATGAAATGTGGCTGTGGTCAGCAGTTGTTGCCCCGAGGTGACGGGAGGACCGGAGGTCCCGCCATTCCGCTTCGGCTTTCGTGGCGACGGAAGATTGTTCTGCTCAACAACCTTGCGACCCTCGCCGTCCGGTGACGTGGAACCCAAGCACCGTGTGGTGCTTGGGTCCCTCGCCGAGATTGGTGACGCGGGCCTCGGCGGTATTGGGGCGCGCTGCCGGGGAGGCCCGAGAAAGCGGATTGCTGGCGTCGCTCAGGCGAGCGCGGGGTTGTCGTTGGCTGGCGCAGGGACGGAGCCGACGGCATCGCACGCCGGATGGCTTCCGGCGACCATGTTGTGGTACCGCTGCCGCACTTCCTCGGGCGTGGTCGGCGGAATGCCCAGCCGGAAGCGCCGGAAGAGGTCGTCGTTGCTCACCACGGCCGAAATCAGGTCCAGGCAGTGGCGCTGCCAGAAGCGCGGCCCGGACCATGCGGGCGCCTGATAGCTCGGCAGGCAGGGCTCCATGGCGTCGAAGTTCAACTGCATGATGGTCGCGAAGGGATGGGCAGGGAGTTCGTCCCGGAAAAGCCCTGCGCAAACGACGTCCTGCATCCGGCGGACGAAGTGGGGCAGATCGGAAGTCATCGGCTGGAACGTGACCCCGAGGGGTGCCAGCGGCTCGCGGCGGTACTCGGCGATCCAGCTTTCCACCAGACCGCGCGGGAAGCCGAAAGTCAGTTCGGCTTCCGAGAGGTTCCAGCCGAAGAGGTCCGCGAGGTCTTCCAGTTCCAGCTTGGTTACAAGGCGCCACATGTCGTGCATCGTGCTCTCCTTTCTGCCCCGGCGCGCAGGCGTCCGGGTGGTTGCTTTGGCGGGCACTGCAGGACACCGCAGGCCACAATGGGCTGTTGCGGGCACCTCGGGGAAAAAAGGTTCAGAACAATACACGCGCGCGTGCGGGCGTTCGCGGGATGGGCTGGCAGGGGATGTGTCCGGCCGGGGCAACGGCGGGGCCGATATTTCCCCCGGGCGCAGATGGTGGACGGGGCCGAACCCCTGGGGACAGAGAAGGGCAAGCTTGGCGTCAGGGGGCGGCCCCCTCGGGTTTGTCAGTGAGCGAGCGGGGCGCAACCGTGTAGAGGGTGAGTTGTTCCGCCAGGGGTGCGTTGGGTCCCGCCGACAGTTGCCGCAGGACGTCTCGAAGGGCGGTGGTGGCAAGCTTTGGGGGCACCCAGTAGCGCCCAGTCGTCAGGAGGTCGGACAGCGCGCGCTGGGCGCCCGCCACGGTGTCCGGTCGGGGGCGCGGGCCACGGGTGCCGGGCGTCGCCTTCTCGCCCGCCGCCAACCTGACGATAGGCAAGAGGCGGGCCACCAGTTCGCCCGGATCAAATGGCGCCTCCAACGCCTCCCAGACATGCGGCTCGGCCCACGCCAAGTCACCCTCCGCCATCCGCGCGGCGTGCAGGAGGAGGTTGACGGCTTCCTCCCCGCCGATCTCCTGGCTCGTGTGGCCGGTAAGCGCCGCGACATCGCGCCGTGTGCGGCGGACGGCCTCCAGTCGCAGAAGGTCCGGCCGCTTGGCGTAGACCTTGACCTCGTCTTTCTTCGTCCGCTTCCAGCGCACGGCGATGCCGCCGTTGTCATAGACATCCCGGCTGATGCGGCGGGCATCCGGGGGCGGGAGGCGGTCGAGAGCCCTGACGGCGACAACCGCATCGGCGACAGGGTGGTCGCGGTTGACCTCAAGGGAGCGCACCCACAGCCGCTCCTCAAGAACATGCTCGGCGAGGTCGGCATGGGGCGGATGATCGAGGGCGGGGTTGATGATCGCGGTTGCCAGGACCTCGACGAACGCGTCAACCGCCGAACGGACAAGCTCCAACTGTACGCGTAGCAGGTCGGCCGCGCTGTCGGCCGTGGGACCCACTAGGTTGTCGGCGCCGTCAAGGGCCACGTCTCCGACCTCCTCGCCTTCGTCAAGCAGATGCGCTCGAAGCAGGCGGAGGGTCGGCAGGGCGAACCGGCTTCCTGAGGTGATGCGCAGGACCGGCGGGGCGATGACACAGGCAATGACCGCATCAAGAGGCGTCCCGCCCGTGTCCTCTGCCGGGACGCGGACCTCCCAGGTAACGTGGCCGCTGACCGGCGCGGAGGCCCGGCGAAGTAGACCACCTTCGCGGAGGGCTGCTGCCACCCGTTCCTCGGCGCCTTCCGGGATGCCTCCCACGGCGGCACTGAAGCCGAAGGAGATCTTGTCCAACAGGACGGCAGGCAGGTCATCTTCCGCATCGGTTTGGAGGGCTTCGTCTACCATCATCATGGGGTCAATCCGAAATCGGTGGTATCAGGGGTATTGGAATGAGACATTGGCGAGAGTTCGGGCAAGGGAGAGAAGGAGAGAGGCCGGAGAAGAGAGGGTTGCAATCCCGTGGGTGAAAGCCCCCTTGTTAAGGAATTCGGCAACCGGCCCTCGGCTTGGTGCGGAAGGAGTGGCGTTCCGATCGCTGGGTTGTACAGGCGCTTGTCCCACACTGGACACACAGCATAGGGGGCGGACGAGGGAGACGGAACCTGGAAGATCGTCATCTTTCCCCCTCCTTCCTTCACCGGCGTGCCGGTGATGCCGCCCCCTCCGCCGGGGAACCGCCTGTCCCGCCCCAGTCGGATGTCTGAATGTCGTTGGCGGTTCTTCGTGTTCGACAGTCCGAAGCCCTGGGGGTGTCCCCCCTCCATCCCCCTGGACGGATCACGGCTGAACGGCGGTTGTCACGGCCGTCTGCGGGAAGGGCAGCGACATCAGCAGGGGCATTGGCGTTGAAACCGTTTGAAGTCGGGCATCATCGGGCAATGTTCATGGTATGTTTCGCGTACTCTTAATCAGCGGGTCCAAGGTTCGAGTCCTTGTGCGCCCACCAAATTCGAAAAGGGGCGACACCAGTTCTGGTGTCGCCCCTTTTCTTCGCTTGGGCATCTTGATTGAGCACCTTTGCCGGGCGACTCCGGCTTGTTTTTTACCGCTGCGGCGACCGCGGCAACAGCCTGCGCCCCTTGCGCATCAGCTTTTTCGGGAAATGCCAGTTGCGGAACAGGCCGCGGCGGCTCAGCGGTTCGAAGATCGCCTCGGGGCCGTCGGGGTCCAGGATCTCGTTGTCGGCCAGCCATTTCTCGGTGGGGCTGAGCTCGGGCAGGTGATAGGGCACCAGCGTGCGGCCCTGGCCGCGCAGATCGTCGATCACCTTGATCATCGAGCCGCAGGCGGCGTAGCGATCGGCGATGTCTTCGGGCGTGGTGTCCAGATGTTCGGCCAGCAGATCGTCGCGGATATGGGCGATGCGGGGCCCGAGGGCGGCATTGGCCGGCAGGCTGGTGTCGATCACCACATCGCATTCGGTGTCCAGCCGCATTGAGCGGTTGTTGAAATTCGACGAGCCCACCCTGAGCCAGCGATCGTCGATCACCGTCACCTTGGCGTGGACATAGATCGGCGTGCCCTTTGCCGTCAGCGGATGATAGATCCGGAAGCGGCCATGGCGGTCCAGGCGGCGCAGCGCCTCGAACAGCCGGGCGCGGGCGGTGTCCATGGCGATCGGCTCCAGCCAGCCGTCGGCGATCACCGGGTTGACCACCACCACCTCGGGCCCGTCCTCTTCCAGCAGGCGGGCGGCGATGGCGCGGGCCACCCGGCGCGAGGCGAAATACTGGCTTTCGGCATAGATCAGCCGCCGGGCGCCGGCGATCAGATCCAGATAGAGCGCCTCGATCTCGTGGATCGGCTCCACCCCGTCCATGCGCGGCTGGGTGCGGGCGATGGCGATCTCCACATCGCGCAGCCAGGGCTCCAGGATCGCGGGCCAGCAATCGCCGGCGCCGGTCACCGCCGGCAGCGTCTCGCCCGAGGCGGCAAGCCAGCGCGCCCGGGCCAGATCGGCGATCGCCCGGGCGGCCGCGCCGTCGAAGGCGCTGGTCGCATCATGCCAGGGGGGCGAGGGCCGGCCGTCGGGCAGGGTGCGATCGGGGTCGTCATCGGCATGGGCGCGGCGGTCCCAGCGCTGGCCGGTCATGTCGATGCCGCCGCAGAAGGCGAGCCCGTCGTCGATGACCACGATCTTCTGATGGTGCGAACTCATGAAGGGATGGGCGCCGTCGAGCCGGAGCGTGATCCGCGGATGGGCCTTCCAGCGCAGCACGCTCCACAGCGTGTCGCCGCGGAACAGGGCCTTGAAGGCGCCGGTATCCCAGCGCAGCAGCCGGATTTCCAGCGAGGGCGTGCGCCGCGCCAGCCACAGAATGAAATCGCCCAGCTTCTCCGGCCCCTCCTGCGGGCCGGCCGGGCGGCCGAAGCGGATGCGGGCATCGAAATCCCAGCCGATCAGCAGGATGCTGTGGCGCGCCTTCAGCATCGCCGCCCGGGCGGCGTTGAAATAGGCATCGGCATCGATGATCAGCGAGAACCGCTCCGCCCGGGCGGTCCGCCAGCAGTTCCGGCCATGCGCAAGCAGCGCCGTCGACGGACGATGCTCCGGAAGGGTCTGGGTCATGGGCGGGCTGCGGGCTCCTGATTGCGGCGATCACGACGGCGATGCCGGTATCGCACCAGATCCCGCGGGCGGGGCCAAGTGATCAGACGGTGTCCGGTCGGTGATCCTGGACCTGCTGTTCCGCCCGCGCCATTCTGTGCGGCTTTGTGCCCGGCATCTGCCCGGCGCGCCGGTGCGACGGAGGGATCGGACGATATGGCCACGGAATTCGACGGACGGGTGCGTGACGGGCGGGATGACGATCTGCCGGTCCTGCTGAGCATCTGGGAGCGATCGGTACGGGCGACCCATGATTTCCTGACCGAGGCGGATATCCGTGATCTGGTGCCCGTGGTGCGTGACCAGGCGTTGCCTGCCGTCCGTCTGCTGATTGCAGCGGATGCCGATGGCCGGATCGCGGGTTTTCTGGGCCTCGACGGCAACAGGGTGGAGATGCTGTTCGTCGACCCCGATCATTTCGGATGCGGGGTCGGGCGGGCCCTGATCGAGGCAGCCGCGGCTCTGGCGGGGCCGCGGCTCGACCTCGACGTCAATGAACAAAACCCCGGGGCGCGGGGGTTTTATGCGGCACTGGGCTTCATCGAAACCGACCGATCGCCCCTGGACGGGCAGGGGCGGGCCTTTCCGCTGATCCATCTGCGGCGGGGCTGAGAGGGGAGAGGCGCTCAGTCGATGGGCGCGAGGCCGGCGAAGCAGCCGTCGTGATAGACCAGGGCGGTTGCGGCGTCGCGGGCGCGGACCTCGGCCACCCGGCCGATCATCAGCGTGTGGCTTTCGAAGGTCACCGTGTCGGCCAGCCGGCAATCCAGGCTGGCGGCGGCGGGCGCCAGCAGCGGCGCGCCGGTCTTGCCGGTGGTCCAGAGGGCGTCCTCGAACCGGGCTTCGCCGGCGCGCGCCGGATCACCGCCGGCGAACAGCCGGGCAAGCGGCCCGTGATCGGCGGCAAGCAGATTGATCGAGAAGCGGCGCTCGGCCAGGATCCGGTCATGGGCCTGGGCGGAGCGGTTGATCGCCACGGCCACCCGCGGCGGTTCCGCCGTCAGCGACATCACCGCCGTGGCGGTCAGCCCCGCCCGGTCGCCGCGATCGCCCGTCGCCACGATGGTGACACCCCCGGCAAGCCGACGCAGCCCGGCGCGGAAGGCCGCCGGCGGCACGACATGCGCTTCGGCATCTGCAGTGCCGGCAGCCGGCAGGGTGATGGTTCCATCGGTCATGTCCGGAGACCTTTCCGTCCAGGTGTCGCTCAGCCGTCCCGCTCTCGTCCGGGCCAGAGGCCATATCTGCGACTGACTTTCAATCGCGTGGATCATGCCTCATCCGCTGTCGAGAAGATATGGTCGCGGGCGCCCGCTGTCGATGTTGCCGCCACCCGGGCCCGCAAGCTAGGGTCGCCGGGAACGAGCCGGGAGAAATCGGATGGCAGGGCAGGGCGAGGGCCGGGCTGCGACAGGCGGGGGCCGGGCTGGGCAGGCATCCCGGCGCAGCGGCGCCATGCGCGACGAGGTGATCGCCTTCAAGCGCGAACGGATTCTGGAAGAGGCCGCCGCCGCCTTTTACGAACATGGCTATCAGGGCACCACGCTGGAGGCGGTCGCCACCCGGCTGGGGGTGACCAAGCCCTTCATCTATTATCATTTCCGCAACAAGGCCGAGATCCTGTCCGAGATCTGCCGCCGCGGCATCACCGAGGCGGTGGCGGCGCTGGATGCGGCGCAGGCGGCCGAGGGCACCCCCGATCAGCGGCTGGCGGCGGCGATCGAGGCGATCACCCGCACCGTGCTGGAACAGCAGGCCTATACCGCGATCTATTTTCGCGAAGAGAAGAATTATCCCGCCGATGATGCGGTGGAGCTGAACCGCCGGCGCAAGGCCTTCGACCACAAGCTGTCGGCGCTGCTGGAGGAAGGGGTGGCGGCCGGCGTGTTCGAGATCGAGGATGTGCGGCTGACGGCGCTCGCCATCGGCGGCATGATTTCCTGGGCCTTCACCTGGTACAACCCCCAGGGCCGGCTGTCGACCGCCGAGATCTGCCGGCGCATGGCCGGGCTGGTGCTGCGGATGGTCCGGCGCCCCGAATAGGCGGGGCGCCGGTTCCGACCGTCAGGCGGCGCTTTCCAGAATGCCGCGCACGGCCGCAGGCCCGTCCACGGTGCGCGGATTGGTGCGGATCCAGATGTCGTGCATGGTCGCCTCGGCGATGCGGTCGAAATCGGCCGCCGTCACGCCCACCGCCGACAGGCTGCGCGGCATGCCGAGCGCCGCGATGAAGCGGTCGGCCGCATCGGCCGCAGTTTCGCCCGCTGCGGCGCCCAGGCTCCGGGCGATCCGGGCCTGGCGGTCGGCATTGACCGGCGCGTTGAAGCGCAGCACCGCCGGTGCCATCACGCAGGAGGTGTGGCCATGGGCCACGCCGGCCACGCCGCCCAGCATGTGGCCGATGGCGTGGCTTGCCCCCATCGGCACGCCCGCGACGATCGGGATCATGCTCTGCCAGACGCCGATCTGGCATTTCAGCCGGGCCTCCAGATCCCGGGGGTCGGCCTTCACCCGCGGCAGGCCTTCGGCCAGCAGCTCCAGCGCGCAGGCGGCGATGCCGTCGCAATAATCGTTGGAGAGCAGGGAGCCCAGCGTCTCCATGGCATGATCCAGCGCCCGCACCCCGGTCGACAGCCACAGCCATTCGGGGGTATGGCGGGTGATGGCCGGATCCAGCACCACCACGCGCGGGCCCATGCCGCGGCTGAGATAGCCCTGTTTCAGCCCGGTCACCTCGTCGGTGCTGCCGCCCAGCGGGTAGAACTCGCCACCGGACAGAGAGGTCGGCACGGCGATCTGCGGGATGTCGGGATCGGGCACCGGCGGCACCACGATGCCGCCGTCTTCCGACGGATACATGTGGTGCGGCTCCATCTCCGCCGGGTCGGTCCAGCCCATCTTCGCCGCCAGCCGGGCGACTTTGCCGCCATCGGTGATCGATCCGCCACCCACCGTCACCAGCAGATCCGCGCCGCTTTCGCGCAGGGCCTGGCCCAGGGCGATCACCCGGGCGCGGGGGCTGTGCGGCGGCATGTCGGCGCTGCTGCCGACCAGCCGGTGACCCAGGCCGGCGCGGATGCGGGCGATCTCGTCGGTCTCGCGGTCGAGCGTGCCGGAATGCAGCAGGAACACCCGGTCCGCCCCGATCCGCGCCGCTTCCGCGGCCACCGCCTCGGCGGCAGGCGTTCCGTACACCACCTGCTCCATCGGTGCGCAGGCGATCACACCCTGTTTCATGGCCCGGTCTCTCCTCCCTGGGCGGGCGCGGCTCGTTGCGGCCGCGTCCCGTCGTTGATGATCATCTACCGATCGTCATCTGAATATACTGATGGGTATGAAGCGGACAAGAGGGGGGCGCCAAGGCGGCTGCGGGCGGGGGGCCGGCCGTGCGCGGCCGCAAGTGGCCGCATCCCCGGCCATGCATCGCCGGCCCCCGATCTGCATGCTGTCGGATGACGGATCGCTCCGGTGCCCTCAGCGGGCCGCCCCGTGATCCCCTCATCCGACAGGACCTTTGATCCGATGCACGACCTTCTCCAGGGCCTGTGGTCGGCGATGCGTGAGACCGCCGACCTTCTGGGCCTGACCGTGATTGCCGCCTATCTGGGCCGGCTGCTCGTCCATGTGGGCGAAGTGCAGCGCGGCCGGCGGCGCTTTTTCAGCACGCACCTGCTGTGGGAACTGGTGACGGCGATCGCGATCGGCATCGTCGCCGACGGCATCGCCCATCAGCTGGGCCTGGCCGGCCCGCCCCGCACCGCGGCCATCGTGGCCATCGCCTATCTCGGGCCCCGCGGGCTCGAGGAAGTCATCGTGCGGCTCATCGCCGTGCGCCGCAGCTGAGGGAGACCCATCCCATGGACATGTCTCTGCCCGATGCCGCCCCCCGGTCGCCCCTGTTCGAGGCGAGCCTGCAGGTCGTGCTGGCCTGGGAGGGCGGCGAGACCGTCACCGACGATCCGCTCGACCCCGGCGGCATCACCCGCTGGGGGATCAGCCTGGCCTTTCTGCGCCGGATCGACCCCGGCGCCGGGCCCGACCGGATCCGGACCCTGGATCGCGACGAGGCGGCGGCGATCTATGCCCGCGACTTCTGGCGCCCGATCCGCGGTGACCAGCTGCCGCCGCCGCTCGCCCTCTTCACCTTCGACAGCGCGGTCAATCTGGGCGTGCCGCGCGCGGTGCGCCTGCTGCAGCAGGCGGTGGGCGCCGATGTCGACGGCATCATGGGGCCGCGCACCGTCAATGCCGCCCGGGCCGCCGCCCAGCGGCCGCAGCGCCTGACCCAGGCCCTGGCCGACATGGCCGCAGGCCGTCTGCAGATCTATGCCACCCGCCCCGGCTTTCCGCGCTTCGGGCGCGGCTGGACCCGCCGGGTGCTGGATGTTCACGGGCGGGCCGTGGCGCTCGCCACCGAAGAAGGAGCCGCAGCATGACCGGGATCGACGATCTTCTCGTGGCGCGCCTGGGCGGTGTCGTGGCCGAACTGGCCGGCGCCGGGGTGATGGTGGCCGGCGCCTGGGCGCTGGGCCGCATCGCCGGCTGGGCGGGTGTCGCCCGTGACGACCGGGTGCGCGCCTATCTGGAGGCGGCGCTTGAACGTGCCGTCGATCGGGCGCTGGGCCATGTGTCGGCAGGCGGGGGGGCGACAGGTGAGGGGCCGGCAGGGGAGGCGGTGTCGATGGCCACGGCCTATCTGCGCGAGACCGTGCCCCAGGCGCTCAAGACCCTGTCCATTGCCCCCGATACGCTCGACCGCATGGTCGAAGCGCGCCTCGCCGCCCGCGCCGCCGGGTCGAAACCGCAGAGGCCGTCGGTTCAGCCGTAATCGCTGGCGCCGACGATCCGGTGGATGCTCAGCACCTGGCCCAGCTCGTGTTCCAGCTCGCCGCGCGGGTTGAACTGGCGCAGATGCAGCCGGGTCGCAGTGCGCCGGACGAACTGCTTGATCAGCCCGCGGGTCGGCACATGCGGGTCGCCGGTGCGGATCTGGACCACCACGAAACAACCGGGCGTGATCGGTCGGTTGGGGTTCACATGGACCAGCTCGCCGGCGAAATAGCGCGGCTCCATGCTTTCCCCCTGAACATAGACCGCATAGCCGTTGGCCACTCCGGCCAAAATCGGCGGCCGGGCGACGTATTCGTTGACCGTGCCGTTGAAATCGAACGCCCCATCATCGCCGCCCATGGCCGCACCATAGACCGGAAGGTCACGTGGTGTGGCGCCGGGCGGCGTTGCCGTTTCATGCGCCGGCTCGGCGACGAAGCCGGTGGGCTGCGTCGGTGCGGGAAGGGGTGCGGGGGACAGGGGGGCGGCCGGGTGGGGCGCCAGCGGCGGCAGACCGGCCGTTTCGCCCAGCTCTCCGCCGGCTGTCGGCAGATGGTCGGGGACCAGCAGATCGGCCGGCGCGCAGTCCAGCGCCCGCGCAAGGCGGCCCATCCACTCGGCGGTCAGCCGGCGGGAGCCCTTTTCCAGCTTGTTGATCTGTGACGCCTCGGTTCCTACGCGCTGCCCCAGCTCATGCATGGTCAGCCCGCGCCGTTCGCGCCACTCGCGGATGCGGTTCTGCATGGCCATAAAATGGTCGATGTGGCCGCAAAGTGCAATGGCCAAAACGGACATATTTTGCTTGATCAGAGGGGTGGCCATGGTCAATCTTGGGGGACGCAACCGAAACGGGAGGCAATACGATGGCACGCAGCCCTGAAGCCCTGGGTTCCCTTGACGAGATGGAGGGGGGTATGTTCAGCGCGCCCCGCGCGCAGGACCTTCTGGCGCCGGTAAAGGCGCTGTTCGACGAGGCGGCGCAGACGCTGCGCCGGCTGCCGCCGGCCGAGCGGCCGCAGCGGGCACGGATCTCGTGGGATGATCTGGGGGTCGGCAGCGGCCGCCCCGCGGGCGGGCGGCGAGAGGCCGAGGGCCGCGGGCTTGCCCCCGATGCGGGGCAGATCTCGCGGCTGGATCTGGCGCTGGAAATCAGCCTCCGGCTGGAGCCGGTGCACCGGCGGATCATCTGGGCGCGGGCGGAGGGCCGGCTGTGGAAGGTGATCGCCGGCGATCTGGGGCTGGACCGCACCACCTGCTGGCGCCACTGGCAGCGGGCGCTGGGCCAGGCGGCGCTGATCCACGCCCTGCTGGTGACGGAACACCGCAGCCGGGCACGCATGTAAGCGGGTGCGCCCCGCCGCCGGCGGCTCAGTCGACGGCGTTGTTCAGGATATCGACGATCACGCCGGTCGCCGCTGCAATCAGCAGGATGTCGCGGCCGGCCTGGATCCATTCATAGCCCTCGCGCCGGGGCAGACGATCGTAGAGGGGGCCCGGCAGGCGCTTCTTCGCGATCCCCGGCGGCAGCGGCTTGCCCCGCCCCAGATTGCGCGCGATGCCCGGCGGCAGCGGCTCATAGCCGAACAGGCCGCGGTGATCGCCGATATAGTCGGTGATGATCCGGCGTTCGTCGCCGGTGATGATGTTCACATTGATCAGGGCCGGTCCGCGATCGTCATGGCGATGATCCTGCCGGCCGGGGCCGTGGTCGTCATGGCGGTCGTCCCGATCATGCTTTCCGTGCTTCGGCCCGCCGCCACCCTTTGCATGCGGGGGCGGGTCGGCCAATGCGGGATTGAAGACGCCGGGCCCGGCCACGATACCGGGCAGGGCGATCAGGGATATGGCCAGAACGGCCAGATGGCGCCGCACCGATGGGTGCGGGGCAGACGGGTGCTCAGACATCGGCTTCGTCCCATTCCGACCACAGCTCGGCTTCGGCGCCCCCGGGGCTGTCGAAACCGCCGCCATAGCGATCATCGTAACGGCCGATGGCGCGGCGATGCCCCGGGGCTGCCGGCACCTCGAGGGCGACTTCCAGCCCCGGCACTGCCGCAATCACCCGCCTGCCGCCGTCGCCGGCGATGGCGGGCGTGCCCAGCATCGCGGCAAGGGCGGTGCCGGCGGCGACGCTGACGACGATCCGCCGGTTTCTGCGGGGTATGTGGGGCCTGGCGCGGTTGCGCATCGGGACATCTGCTCCATCGGGTCGAGGCAGGGGCGCTGTCCCACGGAACAAGACCACGCCCCATATTGATCCGATGATGCCGCAGCTTGTGGCCGCGCGGGCGTGATCAGCCGATGTGCGAACTGTGACCGGCGGGGGCCCGCGCGTGACATCGCCCGAACACCGCCCGCGGCGGGCTCAGCCGCCGGCCTTCTGCCAGCCGGCCGCGCGGGCATCGGCTTCGGAACAGAACCAGCGTTCGCCCTGGCCCTCGTCGATGCGGGTGCGCTCGTAAGACCGGCTGCCGGGCACATGATACAGCCGCCGGCCGTCTTTGGAGATGTTGCCCTTGATGTCGCAGCCCTTGGGGTGGCCGCCGCTGCCGGTCGCCGGCGTGGCCGGTGCGCGCTCGGGCGTGGCCGGGGCCAGTGCCCCCGGCGGCGGGTTCAGCTTCACGCCCTTGCGATGGTCCCAGGGCATCACGAAGCGGCCCGACCACAGCCCCCGTTTCGCAGCCTTCGCCTCGGCTTCGGCCGGCACATAGTCGCGGCCGTAATTGACGTAGGCCACCGCCAGACCTTCCGAAACCATGCGCCGGTTGATGTCTTCGCCATTCACCGCGCAGCGCCCGACCACCCGGCCATAGCGATCGCGATCGACGATCTCGCAGGCGACGGTGCGTCCCGAGGTCAGCCGGTCGAGCAGCTGTGTCGCGTCGCGGCCGCAGCGCCAGGCGCGATTTTTGGCGTCGGCGCAGATCTGCGAACTTTCCGGCGCATCGATGCCGAACATGCGGATGCGGGTGCCGTGGATGTCGAGCGTGTCGCCGTCGATCACGCTGGCACGGCCGGTGACGTCGGCGGCAAGGGCCGGTGTGATCGCGGCCGGCAGGGCCAGAAGGGCAAGCAGGGCGGCAGCCGCGGAAGCGAGGCGGGGGAACATCGGGCTCCTGGTCGGTCGGAGGGAGAGACAACAACTCGACCGGGAGCTTAATCATCATTTCGAACTTATGGTAGTAACTGTCCCGCGAAAACGCACCGTCGCATGCAGCCACAGCGCGCAGGCGCAGGTATGCGTGCCCTGCAATGCCGCCACAAGTATCGGGTCCGCTTGAAAAGATGTCGGGGTGTTGCGACATCTGCGGTCCTTGACCATGGCCCCTGGCGGGCCCTATACCCCTTTCTCGGAAAGGCGCGTTCATGGCCCACCCGTGTCGTATGCGGGTGCGGGTGGCGCGCCTCGCAGATGAGGACATGACCCATGGCGAGCGAGATCGCGCCGGACGTCTATGCAATGCGCCATTCCTGTGCGCATCTGATGGCAGCGGCGATCCGTGAACTCTATCCCGAAGCCAAATTCGGCGTGGGGCCGCCGACCGCGACCGGTTTCTATTACGACATCGATCTGCCCGAGCCGCTGAAGCTCGACGATCTGCAGAAGATCGAGCAGATGATGCGTAAGCTGCGCAAGAAGAAGCTGCGGTTCGACCGCCGCGAACTGCCGATCGAGGATGCGATCGGCTTCATGCGCGAGCATCACCAGGATTACAAGGTCGAGCTGCTCCAGCTGCTGCGGGATCGCGGCACCACCGCCATCGCCAAGGAGACCGGCGACGACACCGCCGTCGATGGCGACCAGTCGGGCGTGGACAGCGTTTCGTTCTACACCACGGGCAATTTCGTCGACC
This sequence comes from Tistrella mobilis, assembly GCF_039634785.1. NCBI lineage: Bacteria > Pseudomonadati > Pseudomonadota > Alphaproteobacteria > Geminicoccales > Geminicoccaceae > Tistrella > Tistrella mobilis. Next base: position 66,632 of record NZ_JBBIAB010000014.1, read on the forward strand.
TCTGCCGGGGGCCGCATGTCGAGAACACCGGCCAGTGCGGCGAGTTCAAGCTGATCAACATCGCCGGCGCCTATTGGCGCGGCAACAGCGACGGCCCGCAGCTGCAGCGCATCTATGGTCTCTGCTTCCCCACCAAGGAGGAGCTGGAGCACTGCATGTGGCAGATGGAGCAGGCCAAGCTGCGCGATCATCGCAAGATCGGCCGCGAGCTGAAGATCTACCGCTTCTCGCCCGAGGTGGGCGCGGGCCTGCCGCTCTGGCTGCCCCGCGGCACGGCACTGCGCGACGAGCTGGAATTCCTGGCCCAGAAGGAAGAGCGGCGCGACGGCTATCTGCGTGTCGTCACCCCGCAGATCACCAAGGAAGAGCTGTACTACCGGTCCCGGCATCTGCCCTATTATGCCGAGGACATGTACAAGCCCTTCGAGATCGACGGCGAGCGCTTCTATCTGCGGCCGATGAACTGCCCGCATCACCACCAGGTCTATCTGGCGGAGAAGCACAGCTATCGTGATCTGCCGGTGCGCCTGTCGGAATACGGCCAGGTCTATCGCTACGAGGCGAGCGGTGCGCTGTCGGGCCTGATGCGGGTGCGCGGCTTCTGCCAGAACGACGCCCATATCTATTGCCGGTACGATCAGGCCAAGGACGAGTTCCTGAAGGTCATGCGGCTTCATGCCCGCTATTACGACCTGTTCGAGATCAAGGACTACTATATGCGCCTGTCGCTGCCCGATCTCGACAAGCTCGACAAATATGTCGACGAGCCCGAGAAGTGGCTGGCGGCGCTGAAGATCATCCGCGAGGCGATGATCGAATCGGGCTATCCCTTCCGCGAGGTGGAAGGCGAGGCGGCGTTCTACGGGCCCAAGGTCGACTTCATGATCAAGTCGGTCATCGGCACCGAATACGCCATCTCGACCAACCAGCTCGACTTCCTGGCCACCCAGACCTTCGACCTCACCTATATCGGCGAGGACGGCAAGGAGCACCCGGTCTACGTCATCCACCGGGCGCCGCTGGGCAGTCACGAGCGGTTCGTGGCCTTCCTGATCGAGCATTACGCCGGCAACTTCCCCACCTGGCTCGCCCCGGTGCAGGCCATGGTGGTGCCGATCGCCGACCGGCATAACGACTATGCCGAAGAGGTCCGCAACCTGCTGTTCGATGCCGACGTGCCCACCGGCACCGGCGGCCTTCGGGTGGAGGTGGATACCAGCACCGAGCGGATGCAGAAGAAGATCCGCAACGCCCAGCTGGAGAAGATCCCCTACATCCTGGTGGTCGGCGACAAGGAGGCCGAAACCCGGACCGTGGCCGTGCGCCTGCGCAACGGTACCGATCTGGGGGCCATGCCGATCGCAGACGTTATCGCCCGCATGCGCGACGAGGTGGTCAACCGCCGCGACATCGAGCTGCCGGCGATCGAGACCGCCGGAGATGCCACCGCTCATTGAGCGATGCAGTCTGCGCGGTAACCGCATCTACACAGAAGCCGCCGGGCAGCACTGCCCGGCGGTTTTTTCGTTCTGTGGTAAACCCTTGGCGACAAGGCGCGGACACGTCGTTGCATTAACCATATCCCCGGCATAACCTTCGCGCGTTTTCAGGACCTGACATCTCTTGAAGGAGGCGCGCGTGAGGCGGACGAGGATTGGAATCGCCGGGATCGCGCTGATGGCCGGGCTGGCCATGGCACTCGGCGGCTGCGCGACGCAGGGGCAGAGCCGTTACAGCTATAAGGACGTCGGCCGGGCGAGCGAGGTGGCCTTCGGCACCGTGCTGTCGTCGCGCCAGGTGGACATCACCGGCCAGAACACCGGCGCCGGCGCCGTGGTCGGCGGCACCGCCGGCGGGCTTGCCATGTCGAATGTGGGCCGTGGCACCGGCAATGTCGCGGCGATCCTGGGCGGCGCCCTGGTCGGCGCGGTCGCAGGCGCCGTGATCGAGCAGGCGGCGGCTGATCGGGTCGGCATCGAATACGTGCTGATCCTGGCCAATGGCAAGACCATCACCGTGGTCCAGGAACAGGACGAGGGCGACGAGATCTTCGCGCCCGGCGCCCCGGTCATGATCCAGACCAATGGCAGCTATCAGCGCGTGCTCTCCACCGCCAACCTGCCGTCGGAAGTGTCGCGCCCCAAGCAAGTGAAGATCGTCGACTGACCCCGTTACGGGCACCCGACGACGCTCCCCCCAGGAAAGCCGAACCTGCCATGAAGAAGCTCATCACCGTGGCCCTCGGGCTGCTGATGCTGTCTGCCTGCGCCTTCACCGAAGATTCGATCCCCGTCCATTACACCGCCCCGGCCAATCTGGAGCTGGTGCAGGGGGCATCGGACGTGACGCTGGAAGTCGTGGGCCAGGATGGCCGCGTCGCCAACCGCGACCGCATCTCCAGCAAGAAGAACGGCTACGGCATGGAGACCGCCCGCATCCTTGCGGCCAATGACGTGGTCGCCGAGGTTGCGAACGCGGTGCGCACCGAGTTGCAGTCGCTGGGCTTCACCATCGGCGAGGGCGGCATCCATGTCGTGATCGAGACCCAGACCTTCTACAACGACTTCAAGACCGGCTTCTGGAGCGGCGACGCCGTGGCCGAGGTCGCCTTCATGCTGACCGCAACGAAGCCCGACGGCACGCTGGTCTACAGCCGCGCCTATCGCGCGGTCGGCATGAACAAGGACATCATGATGGCCTCGGCCGAAAACGCCGCCCCGGCGCTGGAAGAGGCATTGCGTGAGGCGGTCCGCCAGGTCGTGCAGGACAAGGCGCTTCAGGCGGCGCTGCTCGCCGCGAAATAAGGCCGGCCCACCCGCCGACCCACCCCGCCGCCGGGCAGCGATGCCCGGCGGTTTTTCGTTGGGTGCGGCTTCCGGCGGTGAAGGTCTTTGGAATCGTTTTTCACGATCAAAAGGCTTGAGGAATCGGTCTTCACGGCGTGGAATCGTTTTTCACGACAGCCGGAGGATTTGTCATGCGTGCCGCATCGGATGCCGCCTTTCCCGGTCGTGTGACGGTCTTCCGGGATCGGCGTCTGCCGGCGCTCGCAACCCCGGCGGGGTATGCGGCGTTGATCGAGGCGTACCGGCTGAACGTGCCTCTGCCGCGCCGCCTGTTCGCGATCGGCATCCGCCATCGGATCGTCGAGGACGATGCCTGGCGTCTGCTGACCCCGCGACATGCGCCGGCCGGCGATCTGACAGGCCATCTGGTGTTTGCGCTCCGCTATGAGGGCCTGGATCTGGCCATCCTCAAGCGGCTGTTCCTCTGTATCGGCCCTGAGCCGGTCGAGGCGCTCGTGCGTGCCGCGCCCACCGGTGCCCATGCCCGACGGATCTGGTTCCTGTACGAGTGGCTGACCGGCCGCCTTCTGGATCTTCCGGATGCGTCTGCCGGCGCATATGTCGCCGTACTGGACCCCCGGATCCAGTTTCCCGGCGAGACCCGCAGCATCCGGCGCCAGAGGGTTCGGGACAATCTTCCGGGGACACCGGATTTCTGCCCGCTGGTCTTCCGGACCGAGGCGCTGGAGCGGCTTGCCGCCGGCGATCTGGCCAGCCGCGCCCGCGCCGTTGCGGCGCAGGTGCCGCGGGATCTTCTGGCGCGCACGGCGGCTTTCCTGCTGCTCAAAGATTCGCGGTCCAGTTATGCGATCGAAGGAGAGCATCCACCGCAGGATCGCATCCAGCGCTGGGGGCGTGCGATCGGCGAGGCCGGCCGACATCCACTGGATCTGGACGATCTTCTGAGGTTGCAGCGGCTGGTGATCGGGGATGCCCGCTTCGTGCGTCTCGGCATTCGCAGAGAAGGCGGTTTCGTCGGAGAGCATGATCGCGAGACCCGCCTGCCTCTGCCAGGCCATGTGAGCGCCCGGCCCGAGGATCTGGCGTCGCTGCTGCGCGGGCTGCTGGCTTTCGCCAACGGCCCTGCTGCGGCGCTCGACCCGGTCATCGCCGCAGCGGTGCTCGCCTTCGGCTTCGTCTATGTCCATCCTTTCGAGGACGGCAATGGCCGGCTGCATCGCTATCTCATTCATCACGTGCTGGCAGCGCGCGGGTTCAATCCGCCCGGCGTGGTGTTTCCGGTCTCGGCGGCAATCCTCAGGCATATCGAGGGCTATCGCCGCGCGCTGGAAAGCTATTCCGAGCGGCTGCTGCCGGCTGTCGAGTGGCTGCCGACCGCGCGGCACAATATCCAGGTTCTGAACGACACAGCCGACTTCTACCGGTTCTTCGACGCGACCCCCCATGCCGAATTTCTCCAGGCGTGCGTTATCCAGACCATCGAGGTCGACCTGCCTGACGAAGCGGCCTTCCTGCGGCGCTATGACAGCTTCCGCGACGGGGTGACGGCGATCGTCGACATGCCCGACCGCATGATCGATCTGCTGTTCCGCTTCATTCTACAGGGGAATGGGCAGCTTTCGGGCCGGGCGCGCCGCAGGGAGTTCCAGGCCCTTACCGACGGCGAGGCGGCCGCGGTGGAGGCACTCTATGCCGATATCTTCGGTGAACGAAGCTAGGCCAGGCGCTGCCGCCTCTCTGCTCCTGCATCCCCGGCGCGACCGTAGCCGTGTCGTTTCTCTTCATGGTATAGTTATCACCATAAGAAAAGCGCGGAAGGCGCGCATCTGATGGCATGCATTCAAATCATGCCCGGATGATCGCTCCGGCTCCGCGTCCAGGGAGGAGACAAGGATCATGGCCCTCGAACCCGCGGCGCGGTCTGCGCTGGCAGAGATGATCGACGCCATCGACGGGCGCGGCTTCCGGTCGCCCGAGCTGATGGTGATCGGCGACAACGCGCTCAACGGGATGAGTTCCGCCACCCTCGACGGCCGCCGCGCGGCGGCGGCACCGCCGGTGATGGCCGCTGCGGCCGCCGGGCTGCCGATCCGGCCGGTGACGCTGCCCCGGGCGGTGCTGGCCGATATGGAGCAGGCCTGCCGCGATCTGGCGGCGGGCGCCCTGAACGTCGCCGGTTTCCGCGAGCGGATCCTGGGCGATCTGGCGCTGTGGGAGGCGGATCTGGCCGGCCCGAAGGCCGAGGGTCCGGCCTGGTTCGACGTGCTCGCGATTTCCGGCGCGGCGGTGGCCGACCTCACCGATGCGGCCTCGGGCAGTGCCGGCGGCGCGCGGCGGATGCTGGCGGGGGCCGCGAAGCGCTTCCGGGCCGCCGCGGGCCTGCCGGGTGACGAACTGGTCGAGATCCATATGGGGGTGGAAACCGTCCATACCCTCAACCCGCGCGGCCTGGCCGAACTCGACGGGTTGACCCAGGTCGACCATGTCGATCTGCGCCGGCCCAAGCGGCTGGTGATCGGTGTCGGCCAGAATGACGGGCTGGTGAGCGCGATCATGGCCGGCAAGCGGATCGACGTTTTCGACCGCCGCCTCGCCCGCCTGCCCGAGGCGATGCGCCGGCTGGGAGAGGCCCTGGCGCCGGGGCTGGAAGAGACGCAGCGCGTGGTTCTGCTGGGCCTGCCCCGGCCCGGCCTGGTCGCCAATCTTCGTCCGAAGACCCTGCACCCGGACGAGCAGGACCCCGGCCGCGACCCCAAGGCGCGCGACCACTGGCGGCGCTATGTCGGCTTCCTGGCCATGCGCGGCGACATGACCGGCCGCGAGGTGGTGGAATTCGACGCCCATGCCGCCGAAACCTGGCGCAAGGCGGTGGAGGCCTTCCGCGGCGCCATCGGCCGCACGGCCGACCGGGTGATCGAGGTCGACCCGGCCACCCTGCTGGCCCCTTACGACCAGAAGCATGGCGGCGCGGGCCTGCCGGTCGATGTCGGCGGCCGCCGTCTGGCCCTCGGCAATCTGATCATCGATCCCGAAACCCCGGGGCTCTACGGCATCGACAACCTCAATCTCAACGGCGCCGGCCAGGCCCTGATCGCCCGCGCGCTGGCCGATGCCCTGGTCCCCGGCACGGGTGACGCGGTCGATATCGACGCCGCCGCCCGCGCCGAACCGCTGCTCCACGATGCCCCGCCGCTGCTCAACCCGGCCGCTTTCCTGATCTCGCTGCTCTCCCCCTTCGTGACGTTCGAGCGGATCTGAGGGGGAACATATCCCGACGCCCTTGACCTCCGGCCGCGACAGGCCGATAGACGGAGACCCTCCCTCTCCGCTGCGAGCATGCCGATGGCCTTTGCCGGCTCCGCCTTCGACCAGCCGGTCCGCCGATGACCTGGCTCACCCTCGCCATCTTCCTGGCGGTCTATGCCGGCATGGCGGCCGGGCGCTGGCCGGGGCTGGCGGTGGACCGGACGGGGATTGCCGTGATCGGCGGGCTGACCATGGTGATCAGCGGGGCGGTGACGCCCGAGGCGGCGCTGGCGGCGATCGACTGGCCGACGCTGATCCTGCTGTTCGCGCTGATGATCCTGTCGGCGCAGTTCGCACTCGCCGGCTTCTACGACCGGGCGGCGGCGCGGCTGGCGGCGGGCAGGGTGGGGCCGGCCCTGCTGCTGGGGCTGGTGGTGGCGGTCTCAGGGCTTACCTCGGCCGTGCTGTCGAACGATGTCGTGGTCTTCGCGCTTGCCCTGCCGCTGGCCCGCGGGGTGTGGGGGCGGGGGCTCGATCCCCGGCCCTTCGTGCTGGGGCTGGCGGGCGGGGCGAATGCCGGATCGGCCCTGACCCTGATCGGCAATCCGCAGAACATCCTGATCGGCCAGCTGGGCGGGCTCGATTTCTGGAGCTATGCCGCGGCGGCGGCCGTGCCCTCGCTCGCGGCCCTTCTGGCCGTGCATCTCGCCATCGTCCTGGTCTGGCGGCAGCGCTGGCATCTGGCGGCGGACAGCTTGTCCGGAACTGCCCCCGACATGGGGATGGCGCCGGCCGTCGACCGCCCGGCGCTGATCAAGGCGGTGGTGGCGCTCGTTGCGGTGCTGGTCGCCTTCTCGACCCCCGTGCCCCATGTCGAGGCCGCGGTGGCCATCGCCGCTGCGCTGATGATCAGCCGGCGGATCGAGACCCGCCGCCTGCTGGCCGAGGTCGACTGGTCGCTGCTGCTGCTCTTCGCCGGCCTGTTCGTGGTGACCGGCGCCTTCGCCGCCACCGGTCTGCCGGGGCAGGCGCTGGCCTGGCTCGCGGAGGCCGGCATCGCGCCGGACCGGCTGGCGGTGATGGCCCCGCTGACGCTTGCCGGTTCCAACACCATCGGCAATGTGCCGCTGGTGATGCTGCTGCTGGCCATCCAGCCCGACTGGTCGCCGGCGGCGCTGACCGCGCTTGCCGTGCTTTCGACGCTCGCCGGGAACTTTCTGGTGGTCGGCAGCCTTGCCAATATCATCGCGGTCGAACGCGTCCGCAGCCTGGGGCTGGTGGTGGATTTCGCGACCCATGCCCGATCGGGCATGCCGATGACCCTGGCCGGCATGGGGCTGGCGCTGCTTTGGTTCGTCGTTTGATCATGGGCAGATCCAGCCGGCTCTCGCCGGCTGCCAGGGATTGAGAATGGTGACCCCGGTGGGCTGAAAGTCGGCAACGTTCCGGGTAACGACCGTCATGCCATGGACGAGGGCTGTGGCTGCGATCAGTGCATCATGTTCGTTCCGCTTGCCGGCGCGGACCTTGCGCAGATCGGACACCACGTTGGTGTCGAGGATATACATTGTCAGAACTCTGCCGGCGGCGTGCCGAGGCCCATGCGCGGCGGATCGAAATCGATCTCTGCGGCTTCGCCCATTGCGAGAAGGTCTGCGATGCTGCGGCGCTGTTGCGTAAGCTTCTGATAGTCCTCGATGGTCAGCAGGACGTGCGCGACCTTGCCGCGATCAGTGATGAAGACAGGTCCGTTGCTGGCCGCGTTTCTGGCGCGGCTGACATCCTGATTCAGTTCCCGGCTGGACAGTGTCGTGATGGTCATGGGCGGCCTCCGGCAAAGGCGTGTCGTGTAGGTATGTTGCTGTAGCGTCCGGGAAATGCAAGCTGCTCCCCCGCCCCAAAACGGCAGGTGGACAGGCATGCAGGTGGACAGGCACCGGCCAGTCCAGGCAGGGTGGGTGCAGTCGGCGCCCCCCGGGGTTGCCATCTTCAGCGAGGACCCGACGTCATGACGGCTCTCACCTGGCGGTTCGACAACAGCTATGCGCGTCTGCCCGGGGCCTTTTACACCCGGCAGGGGCCGACACCGGTGGAGGCGCCGGTGATGGTGATGTTCAATCAGGGGCTTGCCGATGCGCTGGGGCTGGTGCCGCCGGGCGGGATCGACGACCGGTCTGCGGAGCTTGCGGCGCTCTTTGCCGGCAACCGCCTGCCCGATGGTGCCGAACCCCTGGCCCAGGCCTATGCCGGCCATCAGTTCGGCGGCTTCACCATGCTGGGCGACGGCCGCGCGATCGTGCTGGGGGAGCATCTGACCCCCGACGGCCGCCGGGTCGACATCCAGTTCAAGGGATCGGGGCCCACCCCCTATTCGCGGATGGGCGACGGCCGCGCGGCGCTCGGGCCCATGCTGCGCGAATATCTGATCAGCGAGGCGATGCACGGGCTCGGCATCCCCACCACCCGCAGCCTTGCGGTGGTGGCGACGGGTGAGCCGGTCTATCGCGAAGAGGTGCTGGCCGGGGCGATCCTGACCCGCGTCGCCGCCAGCCATCTGCGGGTCGGCACTTTCCAGTATGCCGCCGCCCGCCACGATGTCGCCGGGCTGAAGGCGCTGCTCGACTATGCCATCGCCCGCCATGATCCGGATGCCGCGCTCGACCGGGTGCCGGCGCTGGCGCTGCTCGATCACGTGATCCGGCGCCAGGCGGCGCTGATCGTGGACTGGATGCGGGTCGGCTTCGTTCACGGCGTGATGAACACCGACAACATGACCATTTCGGGCGAGACGATCGATTACGGCCCCTGCGCCTTCATCGACGCCCACGACCCGGCGATGGTGTTCAGCTCCATCGATCGCGGCGGCCGCTATGCCTATGGCAACCAGCCGGCCATCGCCCAGTGGAATCTGGCCCGCCTGGCCGGCGCCCTGCTGCCGCTGATCGACGACGACCAGGAGGCGGCGGTGGCCGTGGCGCAGGAGCGGATCCAGGGGTTCGAGGCGCTTTATACCACCGCCTGGCAGGCGATGATGCGCCGCAAGCTGGGCCTGGTGTCGGAACAGCCGGGCGATGCCGCGCTGATCGGCGATCTGGTCGCCTGGATGGTCGATCGTGGCGCCGACCACACGCTGACCTTCCGCCACCTGACCACTGGCACCCTGCCGGAAGACGGCGTCTGGGCCGATGAAGGCTTCCGCAGCTGGCATGCGCGCTGGTGCAGCCGCCGCGCGGCCGATGACGCGCCCGAGGCCGAGCAGCAGGCCGCCATGGCGGCAGCCAACCCGGTCTACATCCCCCGCAACCACCAGGTGGAAATGGCGCTGGCCGCCGTGACGGAAGAGGGCAATCTCACCCCGTTCCGCCGCCTGCTGGAGGTGGTGTCCCGCCCCTACGAGGCGCGGGACGGCCTTGAAGCCTATGAGGCACCGCCACCCGCGGGCAGCGGCCGCTATCGGACCTTCTGCGGCACGTAAGGGCGGCGGCTGTCGTTCAGTCGCCGTCGGACGTGGTCGAGGCCAGGGGCGTGGGCGGCACGAGCTCGGTCTGGCGGATCAGCACCTCGGCCGGGATCTCCAGCGCCTCGTGCAGCTTGCGGATCATCTCGATCGAAAGCGGGCGGCGCCGGTTCAGGATCTCGGCGACCCGGCCGCGGGTGCCGATCATGGGCTCCAGATCCTTGCGTTTCAGCCCCAGGGCGTTCATGCGGAACAGGATGGCATCTATCGGATCGGGATGGTTCCGCGCGAAATGCTGCGCCTCGTAGGCCTCGATCAGGATGGTCAGAACCTCAAGCCGGTCGCCTTCGGGGCTGCCGGCCGGGGCGCCCCACAGCTGCTCCAGCTCGGCGAGCGCCGCCGCGTGGTCCGATCCGGTGCGGATGGGCTTCAGGCTCGCGGACATGGTTCACCTCCATGACGTCGATTTTATCAAAGGCGCGGTGCCGGCCCGCCCAGCGGATCCAGACGATGCCCCTGTCGAAGTCGACGGCCGTGACCAGGCGATAGCCGCCATCCCTGATGCCGAACACCACCCGGTCGACACCGGTCAGACTTGCGGTCGGGTATTGCCGGGTCAATGCGGCGGCATCCGGCCACGCAGCTGCCGACACCTCGGCGACCCAGAGGTCGAGCGCGGTTCTGACCGCCCGTCGGTCCCTGTGGCCCTTCAGGTCGGTGATCAGATCGTGAAGCGTGCTGCGGGCGATGATCCTCATGGATCAGACTATACGAGGGAACCCGCTTTGGGATCAATGGTCCACCGGCGGGCAGCCGTGGGGCGTCGCCCTCCCGGCTGTCATGGACTCGTGTCGCGGCTGCGCTATCCTTCGACGGGAACCGACAAGGGGGAGACGGGCATGGCCGGAACGGCGGCAGGCGTGCAGGTGGTCTGGTTCCGGCGCGATCTGCGCCCGGCCGACCATGCGCCGCTGACGGCGGCCGCAGAGGCGGCGCGGGCGGCGGGTGCCGGGCTGCTGCCGCTCTATGTTTTCGATCCCGATCTCTGGCGGCGGGCCGATCTGGCGGGCCGCCACTGGGCGTTCCTGCGCGAGGCGCTGGTCGATCTGAGGCGCGATCTGGCGGCGCTGGGCCAGCCGCTGGTGCTGCGCACCGGGGCCGCCGTGCCGGTGCTGGCGGCGCTGCATCGCAGCCACGGCATCGCCGGGCTCTGGGCCCATGCCGATGACGGCACGCCCGGCACCCGCGACCGCGATGCCGCCGTGGCCGCCTGGGCGGCGGGGGAGGGCATTCCCTGGCGGGTGACGACGCCCGGCCCGGCCGCCAGGGCGCCGCTGCCGGCCCCCGAAGCGCTGCCGCCGGTTGCCGGTATCGAGCCGGGCGCCATCCCTGAGACGATCGACCGGGTGATGGGCGATCGTGTGCCGGGCTGGCTGCCCGATACCTGCCCCGGCCGCCCGGCCGGGGGCAGGCGTGCCGGGCTTGCCGCCACCACCCGATTTCTGGAGCGGCGGCTGCCGCGCTATCTGCGCGACCAGGCGATCCCGGCGGTTGCGGGAGAGGCGGTGTCGCGGCTGGGGCCGCATCTGGCCTGGGGCACGCTGTCGGCGGGCGAGGTGCGGGCGGCGGCCGCCCGGCGCCGCGACGAGCTGCGCGACCTGCCCGAGGCGATCACCGGCGCCCGGCCGCGGGCGCTGGAGGTCTTCGGCGAACGGCTGAACCTGCGCGGCGCGGCCCTTGCCGATCCGCCGCCGGATCTGCCCGGCGAGTTGATGCCCCAGGCGGCCGGCACCCCGCTGTTCGAGGCCTGGAGCCGGGGGGAGACCGGCTGGCCGATCGTCGATGCGGCGATGAAGGCGCTTGCCCGCGACGGCTGGCTGCCCTTCACGCTGAGGGCCCTGGTCATGCAGGTGGCGGTGCTGCATCTGGAGCTGGATCCGGTGCGGGCGGGCCTGACGCTGGCCCGCGGCCTGGTCGATTACGAACCGGCGATCCACTGGCGCCGGCTGCGCGATCAGACCATCGGCGCCGCCGGGGGTACCGTGCCGCGGCCCGGCAGCCCGGTGCGCTTTTCGGAACGACACGACCCGGACGGCCGCTTCATCCGCACCCATCTGCCGGCACTCGCCCGCCTGCCGGCCGCCTGGCTGCATGCCCCCTGGACGGCACCGGCCGAGGTGATGGCCGCGGCCGGCATCACGCCCGGCCGCGACTATGCCCGGCCGGTCGCCGACCCCGCGGCCACGCTGCGTGCCGCACGGCTCCGCCTCCAGATCGCCGCTGCCGCGGCACCCGCCGATGCCGCCACACCCCCGCCACCCCCGCGCCGCGGCCGCCGCAAGCCGGTCGATCCGCGGCAGCTGGGCTTCGATTTCTAAAGGGCCATCGCATTCTGAAAGGCCAGCGCAGGCCTCGCACCCGAAGCGGCCGGTCGGATCAGGACAGCCGCGCCGTCCGGCGCACCGATTGCGGCGGATGGCCGAAGGCGCGGAGGAAGGCGCGGCGCATGCGTTCGGCATCGCCGAAACCGGTCGTCTCGGCGACCCGTTCGATCGATTCGCCCGAGGACTGGACCCGTTCGCGCGCAACCTCCAGCCGCAGCCGCTCGATCGCCTTCGACGGGGTCGAGCCGGTCTCTGCGGTGAAGCTGCGGGCGAAATGGCGCGGGCTCAACCCCGCCCGTTCGGCCAGGCTTTCCACCGTCAGCGGCTTGTCGAGGTTCTCGCGCACCCAGGACAGCAGCGGGCCGAAGCGGCCGTCCGGCGTCTTCAGCTCCAGCAATGACGAGAATTGCGACTGCCCGCCGCCGCGGCGGTGATAGAGCACCAGCTGCCGGGCGATGTCTTTCGCCACCGCATCGCCATGATCCTCGGCCATCAGGGCGAGGGCCAGATCGATGCCGGCGGTGATGCCGGCGGAGGTCCAGATATTGCCGTCGCGCAGGAAGATGCGGTCGGGATCCAGCCTCACCTCGGGATAGCGGGCGACGAAATCCTGGGTGCGGCACCAATGCGTCGTCGCCTTGCGGCCGTTCAGCAGCCCGGCCGCCGCCAGGACATAGGCGCCGGAGCAGACGCTGGCGATCCGCACCCCCCGCCGGGCCAGATCGCGCACCAGGGCGAGGGTGGTGCGGCATCCGGTGGCCTGATCGACCCCGAGGCCCCCGGCCACGACCAGGGTGGTGACGGCCTCGGTCGATCGCAGCCCCGCCGCCAGAACTTCCACCCCCGACGAACTGCGCACCGCACCCGGCTCAACCGCGATCATCCGGGAGGTGGCTGCGGTCGGCACCAGGCGCTGCGCGATCTCGAAGACCGATGCCGGCCCGGTCGCGTCCAGAAGCTGGAAGTCGGGAAAGATCAGGATGCCGATCACGGTTCTGTCCGTTTATGAGGGAACTACGGCATTTCGGATTTAATCCGAACATGGCACCGTCATCTCGTCAAGTCGTTTTGAGGTGTTCGATGTCTAAGAATCTGCGGTTCGGTCTTCTGGTCTTTCCGAATATCACCCAGCTGGATATGACCGGGCCACTCCAGGTCTTCTCGTTTCTACCCGGGGCAGAGGTTCATCTGCTCTGGAAAAACACAGATGCAGTCCAGAGCGACGGCGTTCTGTCGATCACGCCGACGACCACCTTCGCTGATTGCCCGCAGCTCGACGTGATCTGCGTGCCCGGCGGCTATGGCACCGATGCGCTGATGGCCGATCCCGAGGTGCTGGACTTCCTGCGCCGCCAGGCGCCGGGCGCGCGCTATGTCACCTCGGTCTGCACGGGATCGCTGGTCCTGGCCGCGGCCGGGCTGCTCGACGGCTATCGGGCGGCGACCCATTGGAGCGCGGTCGAGGCCCTGGCCCTGTTCGACGTGACGGTCTCGCGGGAGCGGGTCTGCATCGATCGCAACCGGATGACCGGCGGCGGGGTCACCGCCGGCATCGACCTCGGCCTCACCATCATCGCCCGGCTGCTGGACCGTCAGGCTGCCGAGACGATCCAGCTGCGCATGGAATACAACCCGGCGCCGCCCTTCGATGCCGGGTCTCCGGAAACGGCGCCGGCGGAGGTTCTGGCGGTGATGGAAGACCGCTTCCGGCTGGCCCGGCAGCAGCGGATGGATCTGGTACGGCAGATCCGGGCGGGACATTCGCCCCGCCCGGACTGACGAGGCCCGGCCGTCACTTGCCGGCAGCGGTCACCAGGCTGCAATCGCTCTCGCTGAGCGGGCGATAGGCATAGGCGGCCGGGATCGTCTCCAGCACGTTGTAATAGGCCCAGGGCTTCTCCTGCGCGCCCGGCTGCTTCACCTGGACGAGATAGAAGTCGTGGACGAGCTTGTTGTCCGCGCGCAGCCGGGCGCCGGGGGCGTAGATGTCGTCGACCGGCGTCGCGCGCATATGGGCGACGACCCGCCCGGTCTCGTCGGTGCCGGTTGCCGCCACCGCCTTCAGATAGTGCAGCACCGCCGAATAGACCGAGGCCTGGGGTGCTGTGGGCATGGCGCCGTGGCGGTCGAAGAAGCGCTTCGCAAAGGCCCGTGTCCCGTCGTTCAGATCCCAGTACCAGGCGGTGACGCCCGTCAGGCCCTGGGCGGTTTCCAGCCCCATGCCATGGATGTCGGTCAGGAACATCAGCTCGGCCACCGCCCGCTGGGGACCGGTGCTCATCCCGAACTCGTTCCACTGCTTCATCGAGGTGACGAGCTGGGCGCCGGCATTGGCGAAAGCGACCACATCCGCCCCGGAACTCTGCGCCTGGAGCAGGAAAGAGGCGTAGTCGGTGGTGCCGAGCGGGTGGAACACCGCGCCCATCGAGGTGCCGCCGGCGGCCTTCAGCGCGCTTTCGGACTCCTTCACCATGTTCTGCCCGAAGGCATAATCGGCGGCGATGAAGAACCATTTGTCCTGGCCCTGCGCCACCAGCCGGCGGATCGGGCCGCTGACCAGGTTGTAATTGTCATGCAGCCAGGCAAGGCCGGTGGGGGAACACTGGCTGCCGGTGATGTCGGTGGTGCCGACCGCGGCATAGATCACCAGCTTGTTCCGCTCGCGGGCGATGGACTGTACGGCCAGCGCGACCGCCGAATTGCCGACATCGACCACCATGTCGACGCCCTCGGCTTCATACCATTTGCGCACGACCTCGACGCCGATATCGGCCTTGTTCTGGTGATCGGCCGCGACGATCTCGACCTTGAGCGACGGTGCCAGCGCCTTGAAATCCTCAAGCGCCAGCCCGGCCGCGACCACAGATCCGGCGCCGGCCAGATCCGACAGCGGCCCCGACTGGTCGTTGACCACGCCGATCCTGACCACATTGTCCGAAATCCCGGCGCCCGAGGTCCCGGCGGCTTCTGCCGGCAGCGGCGCCAATGCTGCGGCCGATAGGGTTATGGCGGCGGCCGCCAGCAGCCGACCGGCCAGGCCGCGTCTTGTCGACGCGGGCCTGTCGTCCGTCTTCGTCATCATGTCGTGGTCCCCCTGTGACGTCCGTTTCCGCAGTCTTCCCCTGCGTATGCGGCCCGATCGGCAAGTTGATCCTGCATCTTCTGATCGGGCCGTCTTATACAATCGAGGCTAAGGGGGCGGGATTATGTCCACAAGGGCGGATTTCCGGCGTTTTCGGCCATCAAAGGACATGCGCCGGGGTGTTTCTGGACTTGGAGGCCGGCGGGCAGGGCGTCAGCCCTGGCCATGCCCCCAGCCCTGGGTCAGCTGCGGCACGCCGCCGGCCGACCAGCCGCCATCGACCGGCAGGACCACGCCGCTGACATAGGATGCGGCATCCGAGGCCAGGAACAGGGCGACGCGGGCGACGTCTTCGGGGCTGCCCTGGCGGCGGAGCGGCACGCTGCGGTCGACCATGGCGTTGGCCTCGGGCGTGGGGGCAAGCCGTGCCATGCCCTCGGTGCCGGCAATCGGGCCGGGGACCAGGCTGTTGACGCGGATGCCTTCAGGCCCCCATTCCTGGGCCAGCACCCGGGTGATCATGTCGACGCCGGCCTTGGCGGCGCAGACATGGACCTGCAGCTCCATGGCCTGGAAGGCCTGCGGGGCCGAGATGTTGACGATCGCCGCCCCCGGTTTGCGCAGATGCGGATGGGCTTCGCGCATCACATGGAAGGTGCCGATCAGGTCGATATCGACCACGCTCCGGAAGCCGTTGGGCGAGATGCCGAGGGCAGGGGCCGGGAAGTTGCCGGCAGCGCCCGAGATCAGCACGTCGATCGGGCCCAGCGCCTTGGCTGTCGCCTCGAAGGCCGCGCGGACCTGGGCCACGTCGCGCACATCGCATTGATAGCCCTCGACCGCGCCGCCATGGGTGGCGAGGTCGGCAACGGCGGCCTGAACCTTTTCGGGCTTGCGGCTGGCCACCGCCACCGCGGCACCGGCCCGGGCGAAGCCATGGGCGATGCCCAGATTGATGCCCGAGGTGCCGCCCATCACGAAGACGGTCTTGCCGGTGAAATCGAAACTGAAGCCGGTCATCTGCCGGGTCTCCTCTCCTGTCCGTCCCTGCGGATGCCCCGCGGGTGTGCGCCGGTTGGGCCCGGTGTTTGATGGGGCCGGCGTCTTATGGGGCCGGCGTCTTATGGGGCTGGGCGTTCAGCATAAGCGGGCAGGCGGGCGGCCGGAAGCGGGGCCGCATGCCCAACCCGGTTTCAAGTCGCGTTGGCATGGCGGTCGGCGGCCGGCTCCTGCATGATTTCATCCGCAACCGGACAGTCCGTGTCCGGACGATCATCCGGGAGAGGAGATGCGCCTGATGACTGACCAACCCCTGAGCGGCCAGGTCGTCTGGGTGACCGGTGCCGGCAGCGGCATCGGCGAGGCCGGTGCCGTGGCGCTGGCCGAAGCCGGTGCGGTGGTCTATCTGAGCGGAAGGCGGGCCGAGCCGCTGGAGGCCGTGGCCGGGCGGATCCGCGATGCCGGGGGCCAGGCCCTGATCGCCCTGCTCGACGTCGCCGACAAGGCCGAGGTGAAGCGGGTGGCGGACGAGATCCTGGCCGCCCAGGGCCGGATCGACATCCTGATCAACAGCGCCGGGCTGAACGTGCCGGAACGCGCCTGGAACGTGGTCTCGCCCGAGGGCTGGGATCAGGTGATCCGGGTCGATCTGGACGGCGCCTTCTACTGCACCCATGCGGTGCTGCCGGCGATGCGCAAGGCCGGCGGCGGGCTGATCATCAACGTCTCGTCCTGGGCCGGGCGCTATGACACGCGCCTGACCGGGCCCGCCTACAACTCGGCCAAACATGCCATGCTGGCGATGAATGCCAGCCTGAACATCGAGGAAGGCCAGAACGGCATCCGCGCCTGCGCGATCTGCCCGGGCGAGGTCAACACCCCGATCCTGGACCGCCGGCCGGTGCCGGTTTCCGCCGAAGACAAGGCGCGCATGCTCCAGTCGGAAGATCTGGGCGCGACCATCCGCTTCGTCGCCACCATGCCGGCCCATGTCTGCCTGAACGAGATCCTGATCAGCCCGACCTGGAACCGGCTGAACGTGATCTGATCGGGGCGGGTCGAAAGCCGGGCGGGTCGCCACCATTGACAGCGGCGGCCCGATCGCCGACATGCAGGGGCGCCGGATGCCTGCCGGCGCCCCGGTCCCGCCCTCTTCGCGGGCCCCGCAGAGGAGAGACGAGACTTGCGCATGCAGCACGATCCCCGCATGGCCGAGCAGCTGCGCCGCCGGCAGCCGATGTTCAACCTGCCGCGGGCGACGCAGATCCTGATCGCCATCAACGTGATCGTGCATCTGGTGCGCCAGATCCTGCCCCAGGGCACGGATTGGGAGCTGATCGCGAACGCCGCGGTCATTCCCGCCCGCTATACCTATGGTCCCGGTTTCGACCTGCCTTCGATCATCGCGCCGCTGACCTTTCAGTTCCTGCATGGCGGCTTTCTGCACCTGCTGTTGAACATGGCGCTGCTGGCGGCCTGGGGCGCGGGTGTCGAACGGGTGATCGGCCCGCTGCGCATGGTGGTGTTCTATCTGGTCTGCGGCGGGGCCGGCGCGCTGGCCCATGTGCTGCTTTACCCTGAGAGCATGGTGCCGATGATCGGCGCCTCGGCCGGCATCAGCGGGCTGTTCGCGGGCGTGCTGATCATCATGCGTCGCCACCGCGCCAGCGGCGGCGCCATTCTGCCGCTGGCCCTGCTGTGGATCGCGACCGCGGTGATCACCGGCATCTGGGGCACGCCGGGGGCAGAGGGCGAATCGGTCGCCTGGGTCGCCCATATCGGCGGCTTCCTGGCCGGTCTGGCGCTTTTCCCCTTCGCGATGCCCAGGCGCTGACCCCTCAGAGGGGGGCCGTCAGAGGGGGTAGGCCTTCAGCACCGCCCGCCAATGGGCGGCACGCGCCTTCAGCCAGTCGGTGACGACATAGGGCGCCGGGGTTTCCTCGCCCGGATCCATCACCTCCAGCACCTCGAATCCCAGCCCCGCCTCGCCGTCGCCGGCCCAGGCGGCCTGAAGATCGCGCGCCCGGTGGCTGCCATGGCGCAGCGTGAACAGGATCCGGTTGCGGATCGTCCGCACATCCGGCGCCGCCCCCACCCAGACCGCACCGGTGGTGGCGGAGCGCAGGGCATAGATGCCTGCAGCGCTCCTGCGCTCTTTCCAGGCGCTGATCGCCGCCTTGCGATCCTGCCGGTTCATCACGTCGTCCTTTCCGTTATTTTTTACCCGGGTAAAAAATGCGATACCATCCGGCGCGTGGTTTGCCAAGGGAATAATACCCGGGTATAAAAGCGGTGTCGCTCACCGAAAGGCCCGGCCGATGCCTGTCTCCGCCTCCACCCCCGTCACCGCCTCCACCCCCGTCACCGCCTCCACCCCCTGCACCGCCTTCGACGGCCCGCGCCGCATAGCCGCCGGTCCTCTCGCCCGCGTCGCCGCGGCCGTGACGGTCGCCATCGAGGCCGGGGCGGGCGGTCCTGTGCTGGTCTTCGACGACCGGAGCGGCGCGGTGATCGATCTGGATCTGCGCGGCTCGGCCGAAGAGGTGGTGGCACGCCTTGCCCCCGACCCGGTGCCGGACGAGGTACCGCGCGGCCGCGGCCGGCCGAAGCTGGGCGTGGTCGCGCGCGAGGTGACCCTGCTGCCGCGGCACTGGGACTGGCTGGCCGACCAGCCGGGCGGTGCCTCGGTCGCCCTGCGCCGGCTGGTGGAAGAGGCGCGCCGCCGCGATGCCGGCCCGGCGCGCATCCGCGCGGCCCAGGCCGCCGCGCACCGCTTCATGACCGCCATGGCCGGCGACCTGCCGGGATACGAGGCGGCGCTCAGGGCGCTGCATGCCGCCGACCGCGCGGGCTTCGATGCGGCGATGACCGCCTGGCCCGCCGATATCGCCGGCCATGCGCGCCGGCTGGCCGCCGCTGCCTTCGGCGAGGGCACGTCGGAAAAGGGTCAATCCTCCTGACCCTCACCCCGAGAAAGCCTCGTTTGCGGGGGCAGGCGGCGTGCAGGAAGATCGGGCCGTTCCAGGTGATCGGAACGCCCGTCATCCCCAGGCCGGCGGCCCCTGCCGGCAGAGGGGCGTTCCCGGCGTGCAGTCGTCCCCTCCGGCGGCTGCACGCCATTTTTTTAGGCGATACTGGCCCAGGTGCTCAACAGTATTTGCCTTTATTGATGAAGCGTGGACTATATGGTTCATGCTGCTTTTGATCATTCATGTGGGCGATTGTGTATTCTAAGACAGCAATGACCTTTTTGTTTTGATTACGATTATTTGAATTAAAAAAGCCTACAATATAAAATAGGCAGAAGATGATCATGGGTATCCATAAGACAATATTGGATTCATATTTGATCAAGGTGCTTGCTACCACAGATGCAGCCATAAGTGCAGGGAGAAGGCCGATCTTTGGGAGGTCGCCTATTCTAAGTGCAACACGCTTATCTATGCACTCCCAATGATGACGATAATGCAGTAGGTACCACTCAAGTGCAGGCTTCGTGAATCCCCTCAATTTTTTAAGATATTCGATATTATTTGATGCATCTCTGTTAATATATAAGAAGGCTTTGGAAGAATGATTTCGATGAATCTGTAGTATAATGATACTAGTTGATAATAAATAGAAAACATAAGAAACTATGGATATTGGATATCCAAAAATAATAACAACACGCATGAATAAAGAATCATAAGATGAAATATACATATAAAAACTTGAAAAAATTATAGATAATGTAGAAATTATAGTAATAATTGTAGAAATTTTTTCAATTAAATATAGTGATTTTGATCCTTTGAACGCATATGCAATATTTTTTGCAGATGCCATTTCTTTTAAAATTGAACCAATATGCTCTATTTCTTTCGGAGAAAAGCACGAATTTTTGTTCGTTTGAGAGGACATATCGCATCCCGAAGCACTGAAATGGCGCGTTAAATACGCGGGGCTTGCTATCGTTCACATGGCGGCGGCTGCCCGCATAAGTCAAGCTGCCCGACGTTGTCCGATTTTCCTATACTGTACAGCGATTGATCAACCCCCGTGTGCTAAATGTAAACGGATAGAGACGGCGGTGTCGCTGCCCCCACCATAGGCCGCCATTGCCATTTTCTCCGAAGGCTTGCAGCGATGCTTGTCGGATGGTCCGACAATCCGTCCTGACGGTGTGCGGGTGTGCAGACTATACAGCGACATTTTCGCAGACTGCGCCATGTCGGATCCAAGGCGGACTGCGGCTTTCAGCCTGCGTTCATAAATGCTGCACCTGCACAGAAGGTCCATATAACGGATCATCCGACCTGATCCATTGACCCGCCCTGTCTCAGGCTCCTAAGATGGCCAGGCAATATCCTTACAAAAAGAGCGGCCGAGTCGACATCCGAACACTGTTTGAGGCGCCATCCGGGAGGTAACCGGAATGTGGCGCCTTGGGACATGGGATGACGGGATCGGCGGCCGATGCATCGAACGGACGCTTGTTCGAACAATGGCAGGGCCGGCGGGGGCTCCCGGACGGCGCCTGAAGGGAGGAACCACCAATGACCATGCGCACGCGCCTGGGCCGCCTCGTCTGCGGTCTGGCCGGCGGCGTCGCCGCCGCGGCCCTTGCCCTCGGGGCGGTTCCCGCCTCGGCCGAGACCTTCAAGCTCGGCATCGTCACCTTCCTGTCCGGCCAGGCCGCGGAAGCCTTCGGCGTGCCGGCGGCGAACGGTGCCAAGACCATGATCGCCGGGCTGAATGCCGGCCAGCTGCCGGCCCCCTATGCGACCAAGGGCTTCGGCGGGCTCGAGATCCAGCCGGTGATCATCGACGAGGCCGGCGGCGCCACCAAGCAGGTGCAGGAACTGCGTAACCTGATCCAGCGCGAGCAGGTGGACGCGGTCGTCGGCTATATCAGCTCGGGCGATTGCCTGGCGGTCGGGCCGGTGGCGGAAGAGCTGAAGGCGCTGCTGATCCTGTTCGACTGCGGCACGCCGCGGATCTTTGAAGACAACAAGTTCAGCTATGTCTTCCGCACCGCCGCCCATGCCACGATGGACAATGTCGGCCTGGTCCGCTACCTGAAGGACCACGACGTCAAGATCAACACCTTCAGCGGCATCAACCAGGACTATGCCTGGGGCCATGACAGCCGCAACGACTTCGTCGCCGCCATGGGCCAGCTCTATCCCGAGGCGAAGTTCGAAGCTGATCTGCTGCCCAAGTTCGGCGCCGGCCAGTACGGCACCGAAATCTCGGCGCTGCTCCGCCAGGGCTCCGACGTGGTCTATTCCAGCGCCTGGGGCGGCGACCTGCAGGCGCTGATCCTGCAGGCGGGTCCGCGCGGCCTGTTCAAGCGCAGTCAGGTCGTGCTGTCCGCTGCCGACCATGTCCTGCCGGCCCTGGGCGACAAGATGCCCGACGGCACCATCATCGGCGCCCGCGGCGCCTATGGTCTGATGAGCCAGCCCAGCCCGCTCAACGACTGGTGGCAGAAGACCTACACCGCCGAGCATGGCGTCTATCCGGTTCAGGCGCCCTACCGCATGGCCCAGGCGCTGCTTGGCCTGAAGACCGCGGTCGAGAAGGCGATGGCGTCGAACGGCGGCAAGAAGCCGACCCCGGACGAGATCGCGGCCGCGCTCAAGGGCTCCAGCTGGGAAAGCCCGGCCGGCACCATCACCATGGCCAATGGCGACGGTCATCAGGCGATCCAGGACATCGCTTTCGGCCGCACCCGTTATGACGCCGACAAGAAGATGGTGGTGATCGAGGATGTCGGCCGCTATCCGGCGAAGTGCGTGAACCCGCCCGCCGACATGAAGGCGCTCGACTGGATCAAGGCCGGCTTCCCCGGCGCAGAGTGCAACTGACCTGATCCTTCCTCCGCGGCCGGTCCGGCCGGTGGGCAATCCGCCCCGCCGCCCGGACCGGCCGTTCCGTCTCGGGCGCAAGCCCCACCCGTCGTCTTCCCGGAGACATCTCCGATGGAGCTTCTGCTCACCGTCCTCGTGGACGGGCTGATCTATGCAGCCTGGCTGTTCATCGTGGCGCTGGGGCTGACCCTGGTCTTCGGCGTGCTGAAGATCCTGAACATCGCCCATGGCAGCTTCTACGCGATCGGCGCCTATGCCGCCGCCTCGACCGTCGGCTGGTTCGTGAGCCTGGGGCTTGCGCCCGAATGGTCGCTGTTCGCCATGCTGCTGGCCGCCGCCGGCGTCGCGGCACTGCTGGGGCCGCTGCTGGAACGCGGCCTGCTCCGGCTGTTCTACGGCCGCGACGAGGTGCTGCTGGTGCTGGTCACCTATGCGCTGTTCCTGATGCTCGAAGACCTGGTCAAGCTGGTCTGGGGGGTCGACCCCTATTACGTGTCGGAGCCCTATATGCTGTTCGGCAATATCGAGGCCGGACCGCTGTTCTATGTCGGCTACGACATCGCGCTGATCGGGCTGGCCGTGCTCTGTGGCCTGGCGGTCTGGTTCGGGCTCAATCGCACCACCATCGGAAAGATCGTCCTCGCCGTCATCCACAACCCTGAGATGTCGGCTTCGATGGGCGTGAACATCAACCGGGTCTATGTCGGCGCCTTTGTCTGCGGCGTGTTCCTGGCAGCACTCGGCGGTGCCTTCACCTCGCCGCAGATCTCGGTCCAGCCGGGGCTGAGCGTCGGCGTGATCATTCTGAGCTTCGCGGTGGTGATCATCGGCGGGCTGGGCTCGATCGAAGGTGCCGCGATCGGCGCGCTGATCGTGGGGATCGCCCGCGCCGGTGCGGTGCATCTGGTGCCCGATGCCGAGCTGTTCATCATCTATCTCGTGATGGCCGCGGTGCTGGTCTTCCGTCCGGAAGGCCTGTTCGCCCGCGTCCAGGCGCGCAAGATCTGACGGGGGTGCCTCTGATGTCGACCCGATCCGCCGTCCTGCGCCCGCTCGGGGTGGCTGCCCTGGTGGTGGCGGCCCTGGCCGCGGCCGGCCTGGCGCTGCCGTCCTGGCTGCTGTTCCTCGCCACCATGGCCATCGCCCATGCGGTGGTGGCGCTTGGTCTCGTCTTCATGATGCGCGGCGGCCTGGTCTCCTTCGGCCAGGGCCTGCCCTTCTGCCTCGGCGCCTATGCCGCCGGTCTGGCCGGGCCGTGGCTGGGCCTTGCCGATGCGGTCTGGCTGCTGATCCTGGGCGGCATCACCGCCGGTGTCGTCGCCGCCGTGTTCGGCCCGCTGCTCGCCCGCTATCGCGGCATCTTCTTCGCCATGCTCACGCTGGCGCTGTCGATGGTGCTCTACGGTCTGTTGGTCAAGGCGACCGCGCTTGGCGGCTCCGACGGGCTCAACATCGCCCGCCCGGCCATTCTGGGCGTCGAGCCCACGGCCGAGACCGCCGATTACGCGCTGTTCCTGCTCGCCATCGTCACCGCCGGCATCCTGTCGGCGATCGCGGCCGCGCATTTCAATTCCGTGCGCGGGCTGATGTCGCTGGCGGTCAAGGAGAACGAACTCCGCGTCGAATATATGGGCGCCTCGGTGCGCTCGATGATGGCGGTCAACTTCGTCGTCGCCGCGGTCTATGGCGGCATCGGCGGTGCGCTCGCCGCCATCGCGCTCGGCCATATCGAGCCGACCTTCGCCTACTGGACCACTTCGGGCGAGATCGTGTTCCTGGCGATCCTGTCGGGCCAGGTGAGCGTGGTGGCGGTGTTCGTCGCCTCGCTGATCCTGGAACTGGTCCGGTCCTTCGCCAATCTCTACTTCCCCGAGACATGGCAGCTGGCGCTGGGCGCCTTCCTGCTGGCGGTGATCCTGTTCCTGCCCAAGGGCATCGGGTCGATCTGGCATCGCGGCCCCGCGAGCCGCCGCGGCCCCGCCGCTGACGAGCCTGTCGCCGATGGGCCTCTTGCCAAGGAGAGCGGCCGATGAACAAGGCGACCCCGGTGCTGGAGACCCGCAATCTCCAGAAATCCTTCGGTGCCGTCACCGCCGCGCGTGACATCTCGGTCGCGGTCGAGGCGGGCACGCGGCTCAGCGTCATCGGCTCCAACGGCGCCGGTAAGACCACCTTCGTCAACATGGTTACCGGCTATCTGAAGCCCGACGAAGGATCCATCCTGCTGGCGGGGGAAGACGTCACCCGGCTGGACCCGCGGCGGCTGACCCGCCGCGGCATCGCCCGGTCCTTCCAGATCCCTCAGCTCTGCGCCGAGTTGACGGCGCTCGAGAACATGCTGGCGGCGCGGGCGGCGGCCGAGGGCGGGCTGCCCTTCTTCCGCCCGGCGCGGTCGGCAGAAGCGCGCGATGCGGCACTTGCGGTGCTGGAGCGGTTCGGCCTGGCGGCGATCGCCGACCGGCCGGTGCTGGAACTGGCCGGCGGCACCCGCAAGCTGCTCGACATCGCCCTCGCCATGACCGGGCGGCCAAAGCTGCTGATGCTGGACGAGCCGACCAGCGGCGTGTCGGCGGAAGAGAAGTTCCCGTTCATGGACCGGATCATGGCGGCGCTGGATCGGGACGGGGTGACCGTGCTGTTCGTCGAACACGACATGGACATCGTCGGGGCCTATGCCGACCGTGTGCTGGCCTTCTATGCCGGCCAGATCATCGCCGACGGCGCCCCGGACATGGTGATGGCCGACGAGGGCGTGCGCCGGCACGTCACCGGCCACTGACGGCGGAGGAGAGATCCCCATGCTCCAGATCGATCACGTCTCCACCGCCATCGCCTCGGTCCGGGTGCTGCGCGATGTGAACCTCACCGTCGGCACCGGCCATATGGTCGGGCTGGTCGGGCGCAACGGCGCCGGCAAGACCAGCCTGATGCGCACGGTGATGGGCCATCTGCCGGTGACCGGCGGCCGGATCACCTTCGAGGACATCGACCTGTCCACCCGGCCCAAACACGCCCGGGCGGCGCTCGGCATCGGCTTCATGCAGGAAGATCGCGGTCTCGTCCCCGAACTGACGGTGGAAGAGAACATCCTGCTGCCGGTCTGGGTGTCGAAGAGCCTGAAGCCGAAGCCCCGGCTCGACCTGGTCTATGGCTATATGCCGGAATTGACCGAGATGCGCGACCGCAGGGCCCTGCTGCTCTCGGGTGGTCAGCAGAAGCTGGTGGCGCTGGCGCGCGCGCTGGCCGTCGGCACGAAACTGCTGCTGCTGGACGAGCCTTTCGAGGGTGTCGCCCCGGCGCTGGCGCAGCGCCTGGCCGACGTCATCGGCCGGCTGCGTGCCGAGAAGCAGTCGATCCTGATCTCGCATTCCGACATGAACCACGACAAATCGCTCTACGACGACGTGACCGTCATCGAACGCGGCGCCAATGCCGCGGCCGGTGCTGCGGCGCATTGAGCTGCCGCCTTCCGCTCCCCAGTCAGATGCGAAGCCAGACCGATGTCCCAGACTGATCAAGCCTCCCCCGCCCCCATGCTCCGGCGCGAACTCCATTTCGGCGACCGCGTCCTGCCCTGTTACGCCGATCGCCCCGCCGATCTGGGCGCGCTGGTCCGCGCCACCTTCTCCCGCATGGCCGAGGCCGAGGCGGTGATCGACGGCGACCGGCGGATGACCTATGCCGGGCTCGAAGCCGCCTCGGACCGGGTGGCGGGCGCCCTGGCGGCGGCGGGCGTGGCCCAGGGGGACCGGGTCGGCCTGCTGCTCGGCAACCGGGCCGAGATCGTGACCGCCTGGCTGGCCTGCGTCCGGCTGGGGGCGATCGCGGTGCCGCTCAACACCCGCGAGCAGAAGCCCGAACTCACCTATGTGCTGGGCAATTGCGGCGCGAAGGCGGTGATCTTCGAAGACGAGCTGGCCGACCGCCTGCCCGATGCGGCGGATGTCCCGACGCTGGCCCTGCGCATCGCCGTGGGCGATGGTGACGGCCCGGCGCCCGCGGGCGCGCTGCCCTGGGCCGAGATCGAGGCGGGCCGGCCTTTCGGCGGCTGGGCCGCGGTCGGCGAAGACGACACCGCGGTCATCCTCTACACCTCGGGCACCACGGGCAAGCCCAAGGGCGCCGAGCTGTCGCACATCAACATCGTCCATTCCTGCGAGCATTACGTCGACCACATGGCGCTCACCATGGACGGGCGCGAGCGGTCGGTGCTGGCGGTGCCGGCGACCCATGTCACCGGGCTGGTGGCGGTGGTCGCGCTGATGATCCGGGTCGGCGGTGCGACGGTGATGATGCGCGCCTTCAAGGCGCCCGCCTTTCTGAAGCTCGCCGAAGCCGAGCGCATGACCTATGGGATCATGGTGCCGGCGATGTACAATCTCTGCCTGCTCCAGCCCGATTTCGCCGGCTACGACCTCGCCGCCTGGCGGATCGGCGGCTATGGCGGCGCGCCGATGCCGATGGCGACCATCAGCCGTCTGGCGGAACTGCTGCCCGGGCTGATCCTGGTCAATGCCTATGGCGCGACCGAGACCACCTCGCCCAGCACGATCATGCCGCTGGGTGAAGGTGCCACCCGGGGCGACACCGTCGGCCGGCCGGTGCGCTGCGCCGAAATCCGGATCATGGACGAAGCCGGCCGCGAGGTGGGCCCGGGCGAAGCGGGCGAGCTGTGGATTCGCGGGCCGATGGTGGTGAAGGGCTATTGGGCACGGCCGGATGCCAATGCCGAGAATTTCGTCTCGGGCTTCTGGCGCTCGGGCGATATCGGCTCGATGGACGAGGCCGGCTATGTGAAGGTCTTCGACCGCCGCAAGGACATGATCAATCGCGGCGGCTACAAGATCTTCTCGGCCGAGGTCGAAAGCGAACTCTCCTTCCATCCCTGGGTGTCGGAAAGCGCCATCGTCTCGCGGCCCTGCCCGGTGCTGGGAGAGCGCACCCATTGCTTCGTGATGCTGAAGGGCGAGGGGCTGGAGAAGACCGAGGACGAGGTGGCCGCCACCCTGAAATCCTTCCTCGCCGCCCGGCTGTCGGACTACAAGGTGCCCGACTATTTCACCTTCGGCGCCGACCCGCTGCCGCGCAATGCCAACGGCAAGCTGCTGAAGCGCGATCTGCGCGACCGGGCGCTCGCCGAAGCGGCCGCCTGATCCCGACCGGTATTGCAGACAGCCACGGAACACCGTCCTCGTGACCCGACCTCTCCCCGATCTGGCCGCGGCGCTTGCCGCCGCGGCCGCCTCCGTCGAACATCCGGGCCCGCTGATCCCCGAAGGTGCGCTCGGCCCCGACTTTCCGGCCGCCCGCCGCGCCGATGTCGAACTGGTGCTGAGCCTGCCCTTTCAGCGGCTGATGGGGTTCGAACTGGTGCGCATCACCCGCGACGGTGCCGAATCGCGCCTGCGCCTGGATGCCCGCCATGCCACCCCCGCCGGTACGGTCCATGGCGGCGTGCTCTACGGCCTGCTGGATCCTGCCGCCTATCTGGCCCTGCTGCCCCATCTGCCCGAGGGCGCCAACGCCTCCACCCACGACATTTTCGTCAGCGTGATGCGCCCGGCCCCCATCGGCGCCGATCTGCGCTTCCACGCCCGCGTCATCCGCAGCGGCCGCCGCGTCGCCTTCCTCGACGCCGAGGCCCGGCTGGGCGACACGGTCTACGCCGCGGCGCGGATCACCAAGACGGTGTTTGGGGCGTAAGGCCGCTCTGGCGTCTTGCAGGCGGTGCGTGGCACAGTTGCCGCATGCCCTGACGTTTCGGCTCTTCCCTCAAACCGACAGATGCGCATGACCCAGGGGCCGAGCCTTTATGATCCGGCAGAAGACCTGCTGTCCGAGGACGGCATCGCGCTGTTCGTGGCGGAGGCGCTGGAAACGGGCGATGCGGCCTATATCGCCAATGCCCGGTGTGTCGCTGCCCGCGCGAGGCGCCTGCTCATGACGAGAAACGGGCCGGCTGAGGAAGTGGGTATGCAGACTCCGGGGCATGAAGAGGGCAGGGCCTGACCTCATGGCCAAGCCCCACGCCGGCTGACGGCTCAGAAGCGGTACGAAATCCCCCCATAGATCGCGGCGCCGTTGCCCGGATAGAACAGGGCGGCGTCGGCATCCGCGGTGGGGGCGACGCTGGTGGTGGCGATGTAGTTCTCGTCGGTCAGGTTGCGGCCGTCCAGGAACAGGGTCACGCCAGCGACCGGTTCCCAGCCGGCGCGGATGCCGAGCAGGGTATAGCCGGGGGCGTCCAGGCTTTCGGCATTGTCGACGGCATAGTCGACCGGCACCCATTCGACATTGGGCGCGATCCAGGCGCCCTGGACCGGCTGCCAGCGCAGTTCGCCATACACCCGGTGCGGCGGCATGCCGGGCAGGGCGTTGTCGCCATAGGTCGGGTCGCCGTCGAAGCGGAAATCCGACCAGGTATACGAGGCCTTGAGCGCCAGCACCTCGGTCAGCGTCAGGTCGAAACCGGCTTCCAGCCCGCGATGGATCGTGCGGTCGGCATTGATGGTGGTGGTGCCGCCGGTGATCGTGCCGAAGGTCTGAAGTTCGTCGCGGATGCGCGATTCAAAGACCGCCACATCGAAGCCCAGCCGGCCGATGTGGCCGCGGCTGCCGATTTCCAGCGTCCAGGCGGTCTGGGCGTCGATATCGGCGAAGCCCGGGGCCGTGCTCGGGTTCACCTCCGACAGGGTCGGGGGCTCGGCACTGCGTGACAGATTGCCATAGAGCTGCCAGTCCGGCGCCGCCTGCCAGATCAGCCCCAGGCGCGGGTTGAGTTCGTCATAGCGCGCCTCGCCCGAATCATCGCCATCCGACAGGAAGGCATCGTCATAGCCGCGGGTCGCATGCATCGCCTGCAGGCCCAGCACCAGGGTGAGGGCGGGGGTGAGGCCGATCGCGTCTTCCGCCCAGGCCTCGTAGGTGCGGCCGCGCTCGGTGCCTTCGGCGGTCAGCGCGCCGCGGCTGCCGCCGATGTTCACATAGCGTCGGGCATCGGTCTCGCCGCCGGCCAGCCGCACGCCGAAGGTGAGACCGTGCGACATGCCGGCAAGCTCGGTGGTGGTGGAAAGCTTCGCCTGCACGCCGCCATCCAGATAGTCGTAGTCGAGCACCTGGAAGATCGGGTGGTAGAGCGATTTGTCGAGCACCCAGCCGCCGAGTTCCAGTTCCGTCGCCTCGCCCAGCGAGATCGACCAGCGATTGGCCAGCCGGACCGAACTGATGTCGCGGCGCTGGTCGCCGGTGATGTTGCCGGCCGCTGTGCTCCGCGGCCGGTTCAGCGCCTGATCCAGGGTGAGCGCGCTCGGCAGTTCCTGCCAGAGATCATCATACCCCAGATAGAGCCGGGTCTCGACCGTATCGCTCACCCGCCAGCCGAGATTGCCGGCGAAGGTCTTGTTGTCGTGGGCCGAATGCGCGCGAAACCCGTCCTCACGATTGAGCGTCGCCGAAAGATGGGCATCCATCCGGCCTTCGGCCACGCCGAAACCCGCATGGGTGCGCACGAAGCCGAAGCTGCCGGTCTCGGCGCGGGCGGTGACGCCGGGATCGCTCAACCCCGTCCGGCTTTCCATCCGGACCTCGCCGCCCAGCATCGACACGCCGTCAGACATCGCGTTGGCGCCCTTCAGCACCTCCACCTGGCGCAGGGTCAGCGGGTCGATCTGCTGAAAATCGCCGGCGCCGTCATTGGTGTTGATCGGCAGGCCATCCAGGCTGAGCTTCACGCCGCGCATGTGGAAATTGCGGCTGAGGCCGGATCCGCGGATCGACAGCTTGGTCTCGGACTGGCCGAAGCGCGACTGGGCATAGACGCCGGGCACGGTCGCGATCATGTCGCCCAGGGTGAAGGCGCGGCTGTTCTCGAACGCGGCGGCCGGCAGCACGGCGAAGCTGCCGGGCAGGCGGGCCTCCAGCTCGGCCGTGCGGGTTGCGGCATCGGGCGCCGTGCGTGAGGCCGTGGCCGGTGCCTCGACCTGAAGCCGGGGCAAAGTGGTTGCGGCATCGTCGGCCAGGGCGGAAAGCGGGGTGAGGGCAGTGACGGCCGTGGCCGACAGCAGGCAGCGCACGGCCGGCCGGGTACGGCCGCCGCGGGGCGGAAAGCGGGTGATCATCTTGTCTTTATGTCCTGATCCTGGAAACCGGAAAGGCCTCAACCGGAAAGGCCTGGCGGATCAGGAGGCGGGCGGTGCGCGCGGGCGGCGACGGCGGCGGCGGGCCGGCCGGTGGCGACAGGCGGGGCGCGCCGGTCGCGGGGCCCGGACATGGGCCTCTCCTGGCCGCGGCACCCATGGCGACGGGGCCGGCGTGACGGCGGTGCACAGCGCGCAGTGATGGCCGCCGGCGCCGTCATGGGCGGGCGCGGCCGGATCGCCTGAGGCATCGGGCACATGGCAGATCGAGGCCGGGTCGAACAGCCCGTCGGGCAGGCCGGCGGCGCGGGCGACCGCCGGGCCGGCTTCCGCCATGGTCATGCCGGCCAGCATGGCCGGCTGGGTCAGCAGCAGGGCAAGCAGCGCCAGCCAGCCGGCTGCGCGGCGCAGAAAGCGCCGTGCCGGCTGGTGAACATGCCTGCCCTGGTCTGCGGTCCGCCGTCCGTGCCCCGTCATCGGTGCAGTGTAGGGATGCGGGGCGCCGCTCAGATCTGCGGCATTACGTCGCAGTACCTGCCCGGGCGGCATCGATCCGCCGGATGAACTCCTTCAGCACAATGCGGTACAACTCGTCCTTCAGCACCGCATCCTCGACCCCCGCATCGATATTGGGGTTGTCGTTGACCTCGATCACGAACACGCCCTCGGCATTCTGCTTCAGATCGACGCCATAGAGCCCGTCGCCGATCGGGGCGGCGGCGCGCAGGGCGGCATCGATCACCTCGGCCGGGGCCTCGTCGACGCCGAAGGTGCGGAACCGCCCCTCGTCGATCCGGCCGTCGCCGCCATGCTTCACGATCTGCCAGTGGTTGCGCGACATGAAATACTGGCAGGCATAGATCGGCTGCCGGTTCAGAATGCCCACCCGCCAGTCGAAGGCGGTGTAGACGAAGGACTGCGCCAGCGCCAGCTCGCTGCGGGCGAAGACCCGGGCGCCCAGCGCCACCAGCTGTTCGCGGTTTTCGGCCTTGAAGACGCCGTCGGAGAAGGCCCCGTCGGGGATCTTCAGCACGATCGGATAGCCCAGCGTCTCGGCCTCCAGCAGCCGGTCGCGGTGCAGGATCATGGTGCGCGGCGCCGGCAGGTTGTGGGTGCGCAGCAGCTCGGCCAGATAGATCTTGTTGGTGCAGCGAACGATCGACTGCGGATCGTCGATCACCGGCATGCCTTCCTGCTGCGCCCTGGTCGCGAAGCGGAAGGTGTGGTGGTCGATCCGGGTGGTCTCGCGGATGAACAGCGCATCGTATTCTGCCAGCCGCGGATAGTCGCGCCGGGTGATCAGCTCCACCTCCATGCCGAGGCTCCGGCCGATCTTGCGAAACCGTTCCAGCGCCTTGGGGTTCGACGGCGGCAGCGGGTCGGCGGGGTCGTGCAGGATCGCCAGGCTGTAGCGGCTGCTGGCCCTGGGTTTCGGGTCGCGCCAGCGATCGGTGGTGAAACGGTCGAGCGCGGTGTCGAACCGGCCGCGTTCGGCCACATCCAGCCCGCGCAGGCTGCGGCTGCGCATGGAGCGCACCGTCCAGCCCAGCCGGCCGCCGGCCGCCGGTTCCGATGCGCCATAGGTCAGGTGCAGCGCCATCAGCGGCAGGCGGAACAGTTCGAAGGCCCGCCGGCCCAGCGCCGCGGTCTCGGCCTCGCAGGTCTCGCCGAAGATCACCGTAACCGTGCGGGTGACCGCGCCGCCGTCTGCCGGCGCCAGCAGATGCCGCCGGGCGATCGCCGTCAGCTCGGGCAGCGCATGGGCGTAGATGCGCTTCGAGGAAATCTCGGTCAGGGCATGGGGGGTGGGGATGACCTTCTCGCCCCGGCCTTCCGCCAGCAGAGAGGCGTAATAGCCGAGCGAGAGATAGTGATGATCCCTGACCAGGTTCACAACCTTGGCGCCGGGCTTCTCGGGCGGCGGCGCCTCGACGAATTCGCGCGCCGTCAGCACCACGCGGCCCGTGGCGGCAGGTACCGATGCCCGATCCTCGGGGCGGTCGACGATGACGATATGCCGGTGCATTGGCTCAGGAACCCGGTGTGGGAAGGGAGGAGATGAAGAGCGTGGCACGCAGCCCCGCGCGGCCGTAGCGCGACATGCGCTCGAAATCGCGGCGGGGGACGGGGATGCGGATGCAGTCGATGGGGGCGCGGCCTTCGTCGCGGTCGACGAAGGGATCATGAATGTGGACGCAGGCGTCGTCCACCGCGACCACCACCACCCAATGCGGCGCCTTCTGCCGGTCGAAGCGCCAGGAACTGACCAGCTGCAGCGGGATCTCGCCCTGGCCTAGGGCCGTGGCGATGTCGTCGAGCGTGGCCGGGCGCTCGTCGAGGGTGATCAGCGGCTCGCCCGCGATCTCGCGCGCGAATTCGGCCTGGACCATCTCGATCACCCGCTTCTTTTCCGGGCTCCGCACGCCGTCGACGAAGGGCACGCCCTGGCCGGTGACGTGCAGGCGGACGCCGAAGCCGCGGGCGGCGGCCGCCAGCGCCAGACCATGGGGCGAGCAGCCGCCATGGCCGGAGGTCATGAAGATCGTGGTGGATTCGCGCCAGATCCTGAGTTCCTCCTCAGGGCCGGTGGCGCGTTCGGGGTCGAGCGCATGCATCGCCATGATCAGCGCCGCCGGCCCGCAGGTGAAGGGCAGGCTCTGTTCCACATAGGGCACGCGGTCGCGCGACGGATCCAGGCGCCGGGCCAGCGACTTCTCCATGCGGATCGCATCTACCGCATCTTCGTAATAGGCGACATAGCGGCCGAAGCGGCGATAGCCGGCATGTTCATAGATCGCCGCCACATCGGGCGCGTCGGCACGGACTTCCAGGCGGATGGTGGTGGCCTCGGCCGCCCGCGAGCGGGCCTCCACCTCGGCCAGCAGCCGGCCGCCGATCCCCGCCCCGCGCCAGCCGGGGGCGGTGGCGATGGAATAGAGCCGGGCGAGCCGGGTGCCGGTGTTGTAGAGCACCATCGCATAACCGGCGACGACCATCCGCCCGTCGGCACCCGCCGTTTCGGCGATCACCGTATCGGCATGGGCGCGGGTCAGCAGATGGCGGAAGCTGCGGCGGCTGATCCGGTCGTGGACGAAGGAGGCGTTTTCGATCGCCAGCAGCGCGTCGATATCGGCAAGGGTCGCGTCGCGGATG
This sequence comes from Tistrella mobilis, assembly GCF_039634785.1. Classification (NCBI taxonomy): domain Bacteria; kingdom Pseudomonadati; phylum Pseudomonadota; class Alphaproteobacteria; order Geminicoccales; family Geminicoccaceae; genus Tistrella; species Tistrella mobilis. Next base: position 99,750 of record NZ_JBBIAB010000014.1, read on the forward strand.
GCGATGGCGGGGCGCCGTGCCGGGGCAATGGGCGCCGCCGCCGCCGCACCCGCCGCATATCTGCCTGCCCCACCGTCATCCATGCCACCCGGGCTCCGTTCCGGCTCTGCCGTCACCGGATGGCAGAGATCTGTCTTGCCCAGACATGTTCACCGTCGACGGCGCCGGTTCAAGTGGCAAGATCGGGATGGCCGCCCTGCGGATTCCGCCGCGACCCTGTCAGAGGTGCAGCAGCGCACCGCCGTCCAGCAGGGCGAGCACGCCCAGCACGATCAGCAGGGCGGCCGCCGCCTTGCGGACCAGGCCCAGCGGGATGACCCGGGTGATGCGGTCGCCCAGGAACACGACCGGCAGGTTGGCGATCATCATGCCGATGGTGGTGCCGATGACGACCGCGATCAGCGGCGCATAATCGGCGGCGAGGGCCACGGTCGCGACCTGGGTTTTGTCGCCGATCTCGACCACGAAGAAGGCGAGGGTGGTGGCCAGGAAGGCGCCGCGGGCGGTGCTGCGGGGGGCTTCGTCCTCGTCCAGCCTGTCCGGCACCAGAACCCAGAGGCCCATGGCGATGAACGAGGCGCCCAGGATCCAGCGCATCCATTGCGGATCGACATGGGCGGCGACGGCGGCACCCACCGCGCCCGCCACGGCGTGGTTTGCGAGCGTTGCGACCAGAATGCCGGCCGCCACCGGCCAGGGGCTGCGATAGCGCAGCGTGAGCGCGAGTGCGAGCAGCTGTGTCTTGTCGCCGATTTCCGCCAGGGCCACGACGAGCGTGGAGACCGCGAGCGCTTCCATGATGTGATCTGCCTCCGAGGGTGGACGGCCGGACCTGAATTCCTGGCGCGCAAGCAGCGAGCACGATCGGACACGACACGCATCGGCCGGTCCGGCCGTCCCGTCGCGCTGGTGTCGACGGTCGATGCGATCGCGTCCGAAGGTCTCGCCGGCGCCGGGATGGTCCCCGTCGCTCGCACGCCATGCCGGATGCCGGGCCACAACCCTCGCGGGCCAACCCTGCGGGCAAGTCTGTTGACGTGCGATCCGTCCTGTCAGGCCGTCTGGCCTGCGCGCGGTCGGCTACTCCCCCTCGGAAGTGGGTGGAGCATGCCCCGGAGGCGGCTCGGGTGTCAATCTTTGCGGGGGATCATGAGCGGTCCGAGAGGGGGCGGAGGCGGTGCGCGGATTTTTTTTCGAGGGGGCGGATATGGCATTTTCATTACAGGTCAATGGTTTGGATTCAGGCATGCCCCGGCCCCCTCAGAAATGTTGCGTCCCCATGAAAAAGACCTCTTGCGCTCCTCCCGGAGTATTGGCTATAAGACCGCCACGACGACGACGCCCGATGCGACCGTGGCGGAATTGGTAGACGCGCTAGTTTCAGGTACTAGTGTCTGTACGGACGTGTAGGTTCAAGTCCTACCGGTCGCACCACTCTCCAAAAGGAGGGTGACCATCGGGAAGCGTCATCGTCAACGAAACGCCCGCCTAGGTTCGGCGGGTTTTTTGTTGGCAAAGCCGAAATACCGGATCTTGTGTCGTTTTTCTGACGACGATGCTTGCATCCGGGGCGGTTTTGCGTATAACCACGGACCACACGACACCGCTGCGACCATGGCGGAATTGGTAGACGCGCTAGCTTGAGGGGCTAGTGCCCGAAAGGGCGTGCAGGTTCAAGTCCTGCTGGTCGCACCACTCTCCCGAAGCAGGGCGAGTTGAAGATTCGGATCAAGCCGGCACCGTTCATGGTGGCCGGCTTTTGTCGTTTTTAATCCCTGTCCAGGCGCACAGAGTTCCGGCGCAGCCGCTACCCAAAGCGGGCAAAACCGGGTACGGTCGGCGAAACGGCCGTGTGCGCCCCTGCCGCCGGCCCATTTTCCCTGATCTCATGCCGGTCGGAGCCCCATGCAGACCATCTTCGTCCTTATCAAATGCGAACTCGGCAAGGCCTATGACGTCGCCCATCAGGCGGTGGCGACGATCGAGGAGATTTCCGAGGTGCATTCGATCTCGGGTCAGTACGACCTGCTGATGAAGTGCTATCTGGCGCCCGGCCGCGACATCGGGCATTTCGTGAACGAGAAGCTCCACGCCATTTCTGGCGTCAAGGACACCTTCACGATGATCACCTTCAAGGCCTTCACCTGATCCCGGGCCACCGGGACGGGCAGGCGGGTCCGCGGGGAGCGCGGGGTCGCCGGGAAAGGCTTGGCCACACCTCGCAGGGACGGGACGGGAGATGACGACGAACAAGGCGGCCTCGCGGATGATCGCGGCGGCGACGGGTATCGTGATGGGCTTCGGGCTGGCGGCGGCCCAGGCGGCCGATCCGGTGAAGATCGGCCTGCTCACCACCTTGAGCGGTGATGGCGCGGGGCTGGGGGGCGACACCCGCGACGGCTTCATGCTGGCGGTGACGGAAGCCGGCGGCAAGCTGGGCGGCGTGCCGGTGGAGGTGCTGACCGTCGACGACGCCCGCAAGCCCGAAACCGCCGTGCAGGCGGCCGACCGGCTGGTGAAGGAAGACGGCGTCAGCCTGATGACCGGCATCGTGTTCTCGAACCTGGCGCTGGCCGTGGTGCCCAAGGTCACCCGCGACGACGTGATCTATGTCAGCTCCAATGCCGGCCCCTCGCAGCTGGCCGGTGCCGGCTGCAGCCCGAACTATTTCAACGCCGCCTATCAGAACGACAATCTGCACGAGGCGACCGGTGCGGCCGTGGAACAGGCCGGGCTGAAGCGCATGTTCCTGATTGCCCCCAACTATCCGGCGGGCAAGGATTCGCTGACCGGCTTCAAGCGCTATTACAAGGGGGAAGTGGTCCAGGAGGTCTACACCAAGCTGGGCCAGCTGGATTACGCGGCGGAAATCGCCAGCATCCGCGCGGCCGACCCCGAGGGCGTCTTCATCTTCCTGCCCGGCGGCATGGGCATCAACTTCGTGAAGCAGTTCGATCAGGCCGGTCTGAAGGGCAAGATCAAGCTCTACGGCCCCGCCTTCTCGTTCTCGCAGGACATCCTGCCGGCGGTGGGCGATGCGGCGCTGGGCGTGATCAACGGCGCCCAGTGGTCGACCGATCTCGACAACCCCGCCAACAAGGCCTTCGTTGCGGGCTTCGAGAAGGCCTATGGCCGTCTGCCCTCGGTCTATGCCATGCAGGGCTATGAAGCGGCGCATATCATGGGCGCGGGTCTGGAAGCGGTGGGTGGCGACGTGGCCAATCGCGACGGGCTGCGGGCCGGGATGAAAGCCGCGAAGTTCGACAGCGTCCGCGGCGAATTCCGCTTCGGCAACAACCAGCATCCGATCCAGGATCTCTACGCCCGCGAAGTGGTGAAGGACGATCAGGGCCGGCTGGTCAACCGCATCGTCGCGAAGGTGTTCGACGACCACGTCGACGCCTACGCGGCCGATTGCAAGATGTGATACCGGACCGGCCGGCCGCGGGCGGCGGGGGCAACCCCGGCCCGCGCCCCGCGGCCGCCGGCGGTGTTCCTGTATCCGCTGATGTCTTCCCTTGTTCTCGAGCAGGTCCTGAACGGCCTGCAGCTCGGCGTCATGCTGTTCATGATTGCCGCCGGCCTGACGCTGGTTTTCGGCGTGATGGGCGTGCTCAACCTTGCCCATGGCGCGCTCTATATGTGCGGCGCCTTCGCGGCCGCTTTCGTTGCGGCGGAGACGGGTTCGGTCCCGCTCGGCATCCTGGCGGCGCTGCCGGTGGCGGCCCTGCTCGGCTTCGTCATCGAACGGCTGGTCATCTCCCGGCTCTATGCCCGCGACCATCTGGACCAGGTGCTCGCCACCTTCGGCATCGTGCTGTTCGCCAATGAAATGGTGCGGATCCTGTTCGGGCCGCGGCCGCTGTTCCTCGACGTGCCGGCCTTTGCCGCCGGCACGGTGGAGGTGCTGCCCGGCACGCCCTATCCGGCCTGGCGGCTGGCGATCATCCTGGCCGGCCTGGTGGTGGCCGGGGGCCTCGCTTTGCTGATCGAGCGCACCCGCCTCGGCATGCTGATCCGTGCCGGCGCCCAGAACCGGCGGATGGTCGCGGCCTTGGGCGTCGATATCGGCCGGCTCTATGCCGTGCTTTTCGCGCTGGGCGGGCTGCTGGCCGGTCTCGCCGGCGCCATGGCCGGGCCGGTGCTGGCGGTGCAGGTCGGCATGGGCGAGCCGGTGTTGATCCTGGCCTTCGTGGTGATCGTGATCGGCGGCATCGGTTCGGTGAAGGGCGCCTTTGCCGGCGCGATCATCGTCGGCCTAGCCGACACGCTCGGCCGGGCCTATCTGCCGCAGCTGGCGCGCGAGCTGCTGCCGCCGGCCGCGGCCGACCAGATCGGCGCCGCACTTGCATCGATGACGATCTATCTGCTGATGGCGGTGGTGCTGGCCATTCGTCCGAAGGGGGTGTTCGGTGGCCGGGACTGAGCGTGAGCCCGAAACTGCATCGACGTCGATGCATCCGGCCGGGGCGGGTGTTGCAGATGCATCCACATCGATGCATATCGGCGCACCCGGGCGCGGCGGTCGTGCCGCTCTGGTCCTGATCGTCCTTCTGGCCCTGGCACCGCTGGTGGCCGAGGCGGCCGGGGCCGGATATCTCGTCTCGCTCACCACCCGGATCGCGATCTGGGGGCTGGCGGCCGCCAGCCTGCAATTGCTGATCGGCGGCGCCGGGCTGCCCTCGCTCGGCCATGGCGCTTTCGTCGGCATCGGCGCCTATGCGGTGGGCGTCGCCTTTCACCATGCCCAGGGCATGGACGGCGCGCTGGGCTTTCTGGCCGGCGCCGGCGCCGACAGCCTGCTGGTCACCCTGCCGGCGGCGGCGGTCGCGGCGGCGCTGATCGCGCTGCCGATCGGGGCGGTCAGTCTGCGCACCGGCGGCGCCTATTTCATCATGATCACGCTCGCCTTCTCGCAGATGCTCTATTTCGTCACCATCGCCTTCGCCGATTATGGCGGCGAGGACGGGCTGTCGATGTGGAGCCGCAACACCGCGGCCATCGGCGGGCTTGGCCTGGATACCGGCGACGATCTCGTCTTCCACTGGATCTGCGTCGCCCTGCTCGGGCTCTGGCTCGGCATTGCCCACCGGATATCGGGCAGCCGCTACGGGCTGGTGCTGGCGGCGGCGCGCGACGACGAACGCCGGCTGAGGGCGCTGGGCCGCAGCCCCTATGGCCTGAGGCTGGCGGCCTTCGTGACGGCGGCCGCGGTGGCGGGGGTGGCGGGTGCGCTCAACGCCAATCTGATCGGCTTCGTGAGCCCGACGCCGCTGGCCTGGACGACATCGGGCGAGCTGATGGTGATGGTGGTGCTGGGCGGGGCGGCGACGCCCGCCGGGGCCGTGGCCGGTGCCGCGATCATGGTGGTTCTGGAAGAGATGCTCGGCCGCTGGACCGAACATTGGGCGGCGATCCTGGGGCCGATGCTGGTGCTGGCGGCGATCTTCAACCGGGGCGGGGTCACGGGCACCCTTGCCCGGGCCTGGAGCCGGATCCGGCGGCGGGGGCGGCCATGACCGCGGCTCTGCTGGAACTTGCCGGCGTCACCCGCCGGTTCGGGGCGCTGGCCGCCGCCGACGATCTGTCGCTTCAGGTGATGCCCGGGCAGATCCATGCCCTGATCGGCCCCAACGGTGCCGGCAAGACCACGGCCTGCGCGCTGATTTCGGGCGAAATCATGGCCGATGCCGGGCGGATCCGCTTTGACGGCCGCGATGTCGGTGCCCTGGGCGTGGTCTCCCGCGCCCGGCGCGGGCTGGTGCGCGCCTATCAGATCGTGGCGCTGTTCCCCAGCCTGACGGCGGTGGAAACCATCGAGGTCGGGCTGCTGGCGCCGACCCGCGCCGTCTGGCGGCCCTTTGCCGCGCGGGCGCGGGACCGGGATCTGACGGCGCGGGCGGCGGCGGTGCTGGCGCGCTTCGGGCTGGACCCGGCCGACCGGCGGCCGGCGGCGGTGCTGTCCCATGGCGAGCGGCGGCGGCTGGAAATCGCGCTCGCCGTGGCGCAGCGCCCGCGGCTGCTGCTGCTGGACGAGCCGCTGGCAGGCCTTGGCCCCGACGAGAGCGCCGCCATGATCGAGACGATTCGCGCACTCGGCCGCGAGACCACCATTCTGATGGTCGAGCACGACATGGAGGCGGTGTTCGCGCTCGCCGATCGGGTGACGGTGCTGGTCGCGGGCCGGGCGATCGCCGCGGGCAGCCCGGACGGGATCCGTGCCGATCCGAAGGTCATCGCGGCCTATCTGGGTGAGGACGAGGCATGACCGCGGTTCTGGAGATGGTCGGCGTCACCGGCGGTTACGGGCCGGCGCAGGTGCTGTTCGGCATCGATCTGGCCGTGCATGCGGGCGAGGTGGTGGCGCTGATCGGCCGCAACGGCATGGGCAAATCGTCGACCATCGGCGCGGCGCTGGGGCTGGTGACGGTGACCGGCGGCCGGGTCAGGGTGGACGGCACCGATGTCACCGGGGCCGCGCCGCATCGCATCGCCCGCGCCGGGCTGGGCCTGGTGCCCGAAGGCCGGCAGGTTTTCCCCGGCCTCAGCGTGCACGAGAACCTGGTCGCCACCGCGCGCCCCGGCCCCTGGACCGAGGCCCGGGTGCACGAGCTGTTCCCGCGCCTGGCCGAGCGCACCGGCCAGCGCGCCCGGCTGCTGTCGGGCGGCGAGCAGCAGATGCTGGCGATCGGCCGTGCCCTGCTCACCAACCCCCGCCTGCTGATCCTGGACGAGGCGACCGAGGGGCTGGCGCCGCTGATCCGCCGCGACATCTGGGCGGCGCTCGCCCGGCTGAAGGCCGACGGGCTGGCGATCCTGGTGGTCGACAAGGATCTGAAGGCGCTGGCGCATCTGGCGGATCGTGCCGTCGGCCTGGAACGCGGCCGCGTCGCCTGGGCGGGGCCGGGGGCGGCGCTTGCCGATGCCGGGGGCGAAGCGCGGCGGCTGGTCGGGGTCTGACGGTCAACGACCGGCGACCTCGGGCCCGATCGGGGCTGGCGGCGCGTGGCTGAACCGGCCATGCTGGTCGCCATCGGATTCAGGAGTAGCCGACATGACCACGGAAAAGTCCCCCGACATCGCCGCCGATCAGCCCGCCACCGACGACGCCCTGCCCGACGAGGCGCTGGATCAGGCCGGTGGTGTGACCTACACGATCAATTTCAACAATCAGAGCAGCAATCAGAACGGCTTCTTCATCTTCCAGAAGCCGGCGACGCCGGATTCGGGCTATATCCCGATTGCATGGCAGGTGATCCACCGCGGATCGTAAGGGCCGTCACCCCACGATCATGACCGCCGCCCCGGCGATGAGTGGCAGGGCGGCCAGGCCGAGCAGGGCCGGGGCGGCCCTGCGGGCGAGGGCCGGGCGGCGGCGCAGCACCGCCTGGCCACCCAGGCCCACGGCCGAGAGGGCGGGCACGGTGCCGAGGCCGAAGGCGATCATGGCGAGCGCACCGGCCAGCGGCCGGCCCGAGGCGAGCGCCGCCGCCAGCGCCGCATAGACCAGGCCGCAGGGCAGGAAGCCCAGCACCAGCCCCGTGCCGACGCCGCGGCAGCCGCCGCCGGCGAGCCAGGGCCGCACCCGGGTGAGCATGCGGGCGGCGAAGCCGGCGATGCCGCCGGCTGCCGGAGGGCGCTGGCCGCCGGTGATCGCAGGCTGCGGCCTGACATTCAACTGGCCGAACAGGCCGAGCCGCGCTGCGGCCGAGGCGAGCAGCACCAGCCCCGCCAGCCCCAGCGGCACCGCCGCCCAGTCGCGCAGCCGGCCCACCATCGCCAGCCCGTCCCCCAGGCCCTGGCCGACCAGCCCCGCCACGGCACCCAGCCCGGCATAGGTCGCGATCCGCCCCAGATGATAACCGGGCAGCAGCCCGGCACGCAGCCGGCTTGTTTCCGACATGGCCGCGACCGGCACCCGGGCGAGCCGGGCATCGACCTGGGCCAGCACGAAAATCCCGCACATCGGCGCACAGTGCATCAGCCCGCCGGCAAGGCCGGCGAGGGCGAGCGCACCCATGAGCGTCGCAAACCCGCCCCAGCCTGCGGCATCGCCGCTGAAGGCCGGGCGGCACAGCGCCGCAAGCGTGTCGAGATCGATGGCATCGAACATGGAAGAAGGCTCGCCCGGGCGATTAACGATTCCGGAAGGATCGCGGAGGTAGTATCCGGCAATGGCGTTGACATGATGCAGGCGGGCCCCGGCCGGGGGCGGTTGACCTGATGCAGGTGGGCCCCGGCCGGGGCCTGGGGCGGCGGTCGTGCGACCATCCGCCGCGGTCCTGAACGCCATCCTGACCGATCCTCACCAGCCCTGTCACGATCCGCCTTGACCTGTGTCAAGGCTGTGAGCTTCCGGCCGGAATAGGGTCGCGGTCATGGAGACGGGCAGGGGCGACGTGTGCCCCGGGTTCCGTCGAAAGCCGGCGGGGCGAAGCGGGCCCTTGACGCCGCCGCACCCGCAAATGGGCCAAGACTCGAGGATACGGGCATGAGCAACAGCGACAAGGGCGAGAAGAGGCCGATCGGCGCCGACGGCGTCTCGATCGTGATCGGCGCACTGCTGACGGTGGCCGGTGTGGTCGGCCTGTTCATGGCGGGGCACGCCATGGACATGGGCATCCGCATCTTCGGCCTGGGCCTGGGCGTGCTGGCGATCGTCTACATCGTCGGCGAGATCAACCGGCACTACGCAGCGGTCGAGACCGATGGCGAGGGGCATCTCCCCGCCGACGGTCCCGATCTGTGATGCGCGCCCTCTGACACCGGAGCGGTGACCAAATGACGATGACCGCAACTTATGGCGACGGCACGACGCGCGCATCCGCGCCCGTGCGCAGCGCCGCCCGCTACGACGAAGAGACGGTGCGTCTGTTCGTGATCGCCGCGATGTTCTGGGGCGTCGCGGCCTTTCTGGCGGGCACCTATATTGCCTTCCAGCTGGCCTTCCCCTCGCTGAACCTCGGCCTGGAATACACCTCGTTCGGGCGCCTGCGGCCGCTGCACACCTCGGCCGCGATCTTCGCCTTCGGCGGCAACGTGCTGATCGGCACCTCGTTCCACGTGGTGCAGCGCACCTGCCGCGCGCCGCTCTTCGGCGGCCCGGCGCTCGCCCGCTTCATCTTCTGGGGCTACAACTTCTTCATCGTCCAGGCCGCCCTCAGCTACCTGCTGGGCTTCAGCCAGGGCAAGGAATACGCCGAGCCGGAATGGTATATCGACCTGTGGCTGACCATCGTCTGGGTCTGCTATTTCGTGGCCTTCATCGGCACGGTCGTGCGCCGGCGCGAGCCCCATATCTATGTGGCGAACTGGTTCTACATCGCCTTCATCGTGACCATCGCGATGCTGCACATCGTGAACAACCTCGCCATCCCGGCGAGCCTGGTCGGCTCGAAGAGCTATGTGGTGTTCTCGGGCGTGCAGGACGCGCTGGTGCAGTGGTGGTACGGCCATAACGCGGTGGGCTTCTTCCTGACCGCCGGCTTCCTGGCCATCATGTACTACTTCATTCCCAAGCGCGCCGAGCGGCCGGTCTATTCCTACCGTCTGTCGATCGTCCACTTCTGGTCGCTGATCTTCCTCTACATCTGGGCGGGCCCGCATCACCTGCACTACACCGCGCTGCCCGACTGGGCGCAGACGCTGGGCATGGTGTTCTCGGTCATGCTGTGGATGCCGTCCTGGGGTGGCATGATCAACGGTCTGATGACGCTCTCGGGCGCCTGGGACAAGCTGCGCACCGACCCGGTCATCCGCTTCCTGGTCACTTCGGTCGCCTTCTACGGCATGTCGACCTTCGAAGGCCCGGTCATGTCGATCCGCGCGGTCAACGCGCTCAGCCACTACACCGACTGGACCATCGGCCATGTGCATTCCGGTGCGCTGGGCTGGGTCGCCTTCGTCTCCTTCGGCGCGATCTACATGCTGGTGCCGACCCTGTGGAAGAAGAAGGAGCTGTATTCGCTGCCGCTGGTCTCGTGGCACTACTGGATTTCGACCCTGGGCATCCTGCTCTACATCACCTCGATGTGGGTGTCGGGCATCATGCAGGGCCTGATGTGGCGCGCCTATGACGAGCTGGGCTTCCTGCAGTACAGCTTCATCGAGACCGTCATGGCCATGCATCCCTTCTACATCATCCGCGGTCTGGGCGGCGTGCTGTTCCTCGTGGGCGCCCTGATCATGGTCTACAACCTGATCATGACGGTGCGTGCCGGCCAGCCGGTCGCTGCCCGCAAGCCCGCGGCCGCCGCAGCGGTGGAGGCCTGATCCGATGGCGCTCACGCATGACAAGATCGAGAAGCGCACCGGGCTTCTGGTCATCCTCACCCTCGGCACCGTCGCCATCGGCGGCATGGTCGAGATCATCCCCCTCTTCACCATCGAGACCACGGTCGAAGCGGTGGACGGGGTGCGCCCCTACACCCCGCTGGAGCTGGCCGGGCGCGACATCTACATCCGCGAAGGCTGCTACACCTGCCACAGCCAGCAGGTGCGGCCCTTCCGGGACGAGGCGGAACGCTATGGCCATTACAGCCTGGCGGCCGAAAGCAAGTACGACCATCCCTTCCAGTGGGGGTCGAAGCGCACCGGTCCCGATCTGGCGCGCGTCGGCGGCAAGTACTCCAACGAATGGCATGTGGGCCATCTGATCGACCCGCGCGCCCTGGTGCCGGGCTCGGTGATGCCGACCTACGCCTTCCTGGCGGAGCGGCCGCTGGAGGCTGGCAACCTGAAGGGGCGGCTGGAAGCCAATGCCATGGTGGGCGTGCCCTACACGGCGGAGATGATCGACAGCATGAAGGCCGATCTCGTCGCCCAGGCCGACCCGATGAGCGATGCCGAAGGCCTGCTCGCCCGCTATCCCGGCGCACGTGTCGACGACTTCGACGGCAACACCGCGAAGCTGACCGAGATGGACGCCCTTGTCGCCTATCTGCAGGTCCTGGGCACCATGGTGCGGTTCAACGACCTGACGGAAGACGAACTGCAGCAGTGAGGAGGCCACATCCATGCCTGGCTATGAGGAACTGGTCGCTCTCTATCAGTTCGTCCGCTCGTGGTGGATCGTCGCCGTCATGATCCTGCTCGTCGTGATCGGTGTGAGGGCCTTCCTTCCCGGCCAGAAGGCCGCGATGGACAGCGCTTCCCGCATCCCGCTTCGCGACGACGACGCCTGAAGGACTGGCGCCATGCCGACCAAGATCGAAAAGGATACGGCCACGGGCCGTATGACCACCGGCCACGAATGGGACGGGATCAAGGAACTGAACACGCCGCTGCCGAAATGGTGGCTCTGGGTGTTCTATGCCACGATCGCCTATGCGGCCGTCTGGGTGGTGCTCTTCCCGGGCATCCCGCTGGGGACCACCTACTTCAAGGGGCTGCTCGGGTATTCCACCCGCGTCGAGCACGCCCAGAACCTGGCGGCCGTCGAGGCGGGCCGGGCCGACATCCTGGCCAAGATCCGCGGTACCGACGTTGCCGACATCCTGAAGGATCCCGAGACCGCCACCTATGCGGTGGCGGGCGGCCGGGTCGCCTTCGCCGAGAACTGCGCCGCCTGCCATGCCGCCGGCGGTGCCGGTCAGGCGGGCTATCCGGCGCTGGGTGACGACGACTGGCTGTGGGGTGGCGACATCCACGCCATCCGCCAGACCCTGCTCCACGGCATCCGCTCGGCCACCGATGCGGATACCCGGACGTCGCAGATGCCGGCTTTTGGTGAGATTCTTGACAGGAATCAAATCCAGACCGTCGCGACCTATGTATTGTCGCTGTCAGGCGCAGCGGATCCGGCCCCGGCGGTGAAGACCGAAGGTGCTCAGATCTTTGCAGACAACTGCGCCTCCTGCCACGGCGAGACCGGGCATGGCGGCCGCGACTTCGGTGCGCCGAACCTTGCGGACCAGGTCTGGCTCTATGGCGGCAGCCTGGACCAGGTCATGGCCCAGGTGGCGCAGCCCCGCCACGGCGTCATGCCCAACTGGGGCGGCCGCCTGGACGACGCCACCATCAACATGCTCGCAGTCTACGTCCACAGCCTGGGCGGCGGCGAATAACCGCTTCCCCCGTCCGGCCGGTCCCATCAGAAGGGCCGGCCGGGCCGACCTCTTCCCCGAGGAGCCAGGACCATGTCCACCTCCGGCATCGATATGGGCGGTCACGACGACACCACCGCCCCGCCAGCCTTGTTCGCCAACCGCCTGAAGGTCTATGCCAAGGCGGTTCAGGGTCCGGTCCGCCGGATCAAATGGGCCCTGCTGGTGGTGATGCTCGGCGTCTATTACATCCTGCCCTGGATCCGCTGGGATCGCGGGCCGGGACGCCCGGATCAGGCCCTGCTCCTCGACCTCGAAGGCCGGCGCGGCTATTTCTTCAATCTGGAGATCTGGCCCGACGAGATCTACTACCTGGCCGGCCTGCTGATTTTCGGCGCCGTGCTGCTGTTCCTGGTGACCAGCCTCTACGGCCGCCTCTGGTGCGGCTATGCCTGCCCGCAGACGGTCTGGACCGACCTGTTCATGTGGGTGGAGCGCAAGATCGAAGGCGATCGCGCCGAGCGCATCCGCCGCGACAAGGCGGCCCTCAGCTTCGACAAGGCCTGGCGCAAGGTCGCCAAGCATGGCGCCTGGGTGCTGATCGCGGCCGCCACCGGCGGCGCCTGGATCATGTACTACCGCGACGCGCCGACCGTGACCGTGGAGATCCTGACCGGCCAGGCCTCGGCCACGGTCTATTCCATGTTCGCGCTGTTCACCATCACCACCTACACGCTGGCAGGCTGGGCGCGCGAACAGGTCTGCACCTATATGTGCCCCTGGCCGCGTTTCCAGGCGGCGATGCTCGACGACCAGACGGTCACCGTCACCTATCAGGCCTGGCGGGGCGAGCCGCGCGGCAAGTACCGCAAGGGCGAGAGCTTCGATCTGCGCGGCGACTGCGTCGACTGCACCCAGTGCGTCCAGGTCTGCCCGACCGGCATCGACATCCGCGACGGCATCCAGCTGGAATGCATCAATTGCGGCCTCTGCGTCGACGCCTGCAACAATGTGATGGACAAGCTGCACCGGCCCAGTGCCCTGATCACCTGGGACACCTTCGCCAATCAGACGGCGCTGGCCAAGGGTGAACAGCCGCGGCACATGAAGATCATCCGCCCGCGCACCCTGATCTATGCCGGCCTGATCGTGGTGCTGGGGGCGGTGATGATGACCGCGATGCTGACCCGCACCCGGGTCGATGCCACCGTCATCCGCGACCGGGCGCCGCTGTTCGTCACCCTGTCCGACGGTTCCATCCGCAACGGCTATACGCTCAAGATCACCAACCGCCGCCCCGAAGGGTCTGAATTCGCGGTGACCGTCGACGGCCCCGAAGGCCTGGTCGCCAGCGTCCACACCCCCGACGGCCGCGAGCTGCCGGCCGACAATGTCGAGGTGCGCGGCGACACCCAGGGCGCGCTCCGGATGTTCATCGCCATGCCGCGCAAGGCGATCCCGGAAGAGCAGACCCCGATCGACGTGCATATCCGCAACCTCACCACGGGTGAGGAGGCGAGTGTGGCCACCGTCTTCGTGGCCCCGCCATCGGGCGGCGACCGCACCCAGCGCGTGAACAGCGTGGCGCCGGTCCAGGTGCCCTGATCACCGGAACAGATCGATGCCTCTCCAGGTGCCCCCGGGCACCTGGAGCTTCTTTCAGAGCCAGGAGACGAGCCCATGGCCCGCAGTCTTCCGATGCAGCCCCGCACCAAGGCTTCCGGCCGCAAGAGCGCCTGGATCCCCTGGGTTTTCGTCGGTGGCTTCCTGGTGGTGGTGGCGGTGAACACCACGCTGATCGTCAAGGCGCTGGACGGCTTCACCGGCGTGGTGGTGGACAAGCCCTTCGAACGCGGCCTGGATTACGACCGGCTGGTCGCCGCGGTCGAGGCTCAGGACCGGCTGGGCTGGACGGTGACCACCGCGGTCGAGCCGGGCACGCCCGCGGGCGAGAGCGATTTCGCCCTGACCCTTGCCGGCCCCGATGGGCCGCTGGCCGGTGCCACGGTCGATGCCCGCCTGCAACGGCCGCTGGATGGCGAGCGGGTGGCCCTGATGGCCATGCCGCGCCCGGGCTGGCCGGCGGGCACCTGGCGGCTGGTCGGCCCCGGCGTGCGGCCGGGGCAGTGGGATCTGCACGTCATTGTCACCCGGGGCAAGGATCGCCACATTTCGACCCACAGGCTCTGGATCGCGCCCGCCACGGGCGAGGCCGGGGCGAAGTCGGGCGAGACGGAGTGACCTGAACCATGAGCATACCCTTGACCGGTGCCGGCCGCGAGGATGCGGCCGCGGTCGCCTGCGCCCATTGCGGGCAGCCGGTGATCGGGCGGGGAACCGCGGATGCGGCCGGGAAACGGTATTGCTGCACCGGCTGCGCCGCCGCGGCCGATCTGGTCCGCGAACTGGGCCTCGACGGGCTTTACGCCCGCCGCACGCTGGACCCGACCGCCCGGCCGCCCAGGCCGGACGAGGAACTGCCCGAGCTTGTCTCTCATGTCCGCACCGACGACCGGGGTCGCAACACCATCGATCTGATGGTCGACGGGCTGCAATGCGCGGCCTGCGTCCAGCTGATCGAGCGGGCGATCGCCGCCGACGACCGGGTGGCGGATGCGCGCATGAACATGACCACCCGGCGGCTGCGCGTCGCCTGGCAGGGCGCGCCGGAGCTGGCCGACCGGCTGGTCAACCCGGCCGTGCGCCTGGGCTATCGCCTTCTGCCCTACGATGCCGAGCGCATGGCGGCCGCCGATGACGCCCAGGGCCGGGAGCTGATCCGCGCCATGGCAGTGGCGGGTTTCGCCGCCGGCAATGTGATGCTGCTGTCGATCGGCATCTGGGCGGCCGGTGACGCGGGCATGGGCGAGGCGACCCGCAGCCTGCTGCACTGGGCCTCGGCCCTGATCGCCCTGCCGGCGATCGCCTATGCCGGCCGGCCCTTCTTCAAATCGGCCTGGTCCGCGCTGTCGCGCGGGCGGACCAACATGGATGTGCCGATCTCGATCGGCGTGATCCTGACCGCCGCGGCCTCTCTGGCCCATACCTGGCGCGGCGAGCTGCATGCCTATTTCGACAGCGCGACCATGCTGCTGTTCTTCCTGCTGATCGGGCGGGTGCTGGATGCCCGCGCCCGCGGCCAGGCCCGCCGCACGGTGGCGGAGCTGATCGCGCTGGCGCGCCAGCCGGTTTCGATCCTGGACGAGGCGACGGGCGCGCTGCGCCGGCTGGCGGCATCCGATGTGCGGCCGGGCATGATCGCCCGGGTGGCGGCGGGCGAACGGATCGGCGTCGACGGCGTGGTGCTGCGCGGCCAGGGGGAGATCGACCAGAGCCTGGTGACCGGCGAAAGCCTGCCGCGGATGGTGGTGCCGGGCGACCGGGTCACCGGCGGCGCCGTGGTGCTGGGGGCGCCGCTCGACATCCGGGTCGATGCCGCGGGCGAGGACGGCCAGCTGGCCGAAATGGCCCGGCTGATCGAGGCGGCCGAGCAGCGCCGCGCCGGCCGCGTCGCCTTTGCCGACCGGGTGTCGCGGGCCTATGCGCCGACCGTACATCTGGCGGCCTTGCTCACTTTCTTCGGCTGGTGGGCGCTGATCGGGATCGATTGGTACGATGCGCTGTCGCATGCGGTGGCGGTGCTGATCATCACCTGCCCCTGCGCGCTGGCGCTGGCGGTGCCGGCCACCCAGGTCGCCGCCGCCTCGGCCCTTGCCCGCCGTGGCGTGCTGCTGCAAAGCCCGCTGGCGCTGGAACGGCTGGGCCAGGTGGATCATGTCGTGCTCGACAAGACCGGCACGCTGACCCTCGGCCGGCCGCGGCCGGTGGGGCTGGAGGCCCTGCCCGGCGATGCGGATGCCCGCGCGCGCCTCGGCCGGGCGGCGGCGCTGGCGGCGATGAGCCGCCATCCGCTCTCCCAGGCGCTGGCGCAGGCGGTGCCGGCCGATCTTCTGCCCGTGGCACCGGCGGGGGAGGGCGGGGAAACGGCGGTCGAACAGGCCGGCCACGGCATGGCGCTGGGCGCGGTACGCCTGGGCAAGGCGGCGTTCTGCGGGCTGAGCGACGAGACGGCCGCGGCGATCCGGGCCGCGACACCGCTTGCCGGCGACGACATTCCGGGGCCGGAACTCTGGTATGTCGAGCCCGGTGCCGCGCCGCTGCTGATCCGTTTCGCAGATCCGCTGAGGCCCGCCGCGGCCGAGACCGTGGCGGCGCTGAAGGCGCGGGGCATGGGTGTGGAACTGGTGTCGGGCGACCGGCCCGAGGCGGTGGCGGCGATCGCCCGCGCCGTCGGCATCGACGGCTGGACGGCCGAGGCCCTGCCGGCCGACAAGGCCCGGCGCATCCGCGACCTGACCGGCGAGGGCCGCCGGGTGCTGATGGTCGGCGACGGGCTGAACGATGCCCCGGCGCTGGCCGAGGCCGCCGCCTCCATCGCCCCGGCCGGCGGTGCCGATCTGGCCCAGGGCGCCGCCGATGCGGTGTTCCGGGGCGAGCGGCTGGATGCCGTGATCACCACACTCGCCATGGCGCGCGCCGCGGAACGCACCGCGCGTCAGAATGTCGCGGCGGCCATCGTGTACAATATGATTGCGGTACCGGCGGCGGTGGCCGGTTTCGTCACGCCGCTGATCGCCGCCCTCGCCATGAGCGGCTCGTCGCTGATCGTGATCCTGAACGCGGTCCGGCTGGGCCGCGGCGTGCGGTCCTGACGTCCCCCTCCGGAAGGCCATCGTCCCATGGACGTTCTCATCTATCTGATCCCGGCCAGCCTGCTGCTTGCAGGCGGTGCGCTCGCCGCCTTCCTGTGGTCGCTGAAGAGCGGCCAGTACGACGATATCGAAGGCGCCGCCCATCGCATCCTGATGGATGACGACGATCAGCCCGCCGACGAACCGCCGGCGGAGAGACGGCGGCAGGGCTGATCCACCGCCGGTTCCGCTGACGGGACCGATGGTCCGTCATATGGTCCGAAGACCGCGGAAACGGCTGATCTTCAAGATTTCATGGGGGTCCGGGTCCATTTGGCGGACCCGGGCCTCTGCGTATGCAGGCCGGGCCTGTTAGGCTGACCCTTCACGGCCATGGCGATCGACGACCGGACAAGAAGCGGGTCGCGCACCATGGCAACCGGCGCAGGGAGGAAAGCCCGGATGCTCAGGACCATGATCGGTCGCGGCCTCGCGACCTGTGCGACCGTGCTCGGTATCGCACTTGCAACCACCGGTGTCGCACGCGCCGAGGACATCGTCCTCAAGATGGCGCATGTCTATACCCCCGGCAACATCTGGTACGAAACCGCCGAAGCCTACAAGAAGGCGGTCGAAGACCGCACCCAGGGCAAGGTGAAGATCCAGATCGCCGATTCCGGATCGACCGGCGACTGGCCGCAGTCGATCGAAGGTCTGGCGATCGGCACCAACGACATCGTGCTGCAGTCGATCGGCACGCTCGACCGCTATGGCATCGTGGCCGGCGTCGAGGCCTTCCCCTATCTGATCCGCGATCTCGATCATTTCCGGAAGGTCTATGACGGCCCGATCGGTGCCGAACTGGCCGATGCCATCGCGGCCCAGACCCGCTTCCGCATCGTCGGCGCCGGCTATCGCGGTGCCCGCCATCTGACCGCCAACCGCGCCGTGCCGACGCTGGAGGATCTGAAAGGTCTGAAGCTGCGCGTGCCGCCGCTCAAGATGTATTCGATGACCTGGGCGAAGCTGGGTGCGAGCCCGGTGCCGATGGGCGTGGCCGAACTCTTCACCTCGATGCAGCAGAAGGTGGTCGACGGGCAGGAGAACCCGCTCGAGATCATCGAGAGCATGCGCTATGACGAGGTGCAGAGCCATGTCATGGAGACCGCCCATGTCATCGGCGCCATGACCTTCATCTTCTACGACGCGCGGATGAAGCGCCTGCCGGAAGACGTGCGCACCGTGCTGATCGAAGAGGGCCGCAAGGCCATGGACGATGCCAGTACCCGCATGGCGGCCATGGAAGCCGAGATCAAGAAGCGGCTTCAGGGCAAGGGCATGACCTTCGTCGCCGTCGACCGCGACGCCTTTGCGGCCAGGCTGGCCGACATGCCGGATGCCTTCCCCGATCTGAAGCCCTGGGTCGAAAAGATCCGCGCGGTCAAGTAAGCACATGACCCCGAAGCGCACGTCCGGCCCCGGCGGCGTCGCCGCAGGGGCCGGACGTCTGGGGCGCCTCGTCGAGCGCGTGCTCGACGGGGTGCTCGCCCTCATGATCGCGGCCATGACCGGGGCGATCGTCTGGCAGGTTTTCGCCCGCTATGTGCTGGATGCAGCCCCCTATTGGAGCGAGGAACTGGCGCGGTTCCTGATGCCCTGGATCGCGATGGTCGGATCGGCCGCGGTGCTGCGCGGCGGCGGCCATGTCGCGGTCACCGCGCTGATCGAACGGCTGGGGTCCGGCCCGGCGGCGGCGCTGCGGATCGTCCGCGACCTGGTGATGCTGGGCGTGGCGGCGGTGCTGGTGATCCACGGCCTGGCCTTTGCCGATCTCAATTCCTTCCAGGACAGCCCCGCTTTCGAGGTGCCGATGTCGGTGCCCTATATGGCGATGCCGGTGGGCGGCGTGCTGATCGCGATCATGGTGGTGATCGCGCGGCTGTCGCGGCCGGGCGCCGACTGGGCGCTGCCCGATCCGGATGCCCCGGTGGAAGACGAGGGCGAGGGCTTCGTGCCGGTGGCGATGCGTGCCGCCGAAGCGGCGCGTGACGGAGAGGTCCGCCGATGACCCTGGTCGAAATCCTGCTGATCCTGATCCTGGGGCTGATGGCGATCGCGGTGCCGATCGGCTTTGCGGTGATCGCGGGCGTGGTCGGCGTGCTGCTCTGGGTCGGCGACATCAATCTGATGGTGGTGCCGCAATCGATCTTCGGCGGCATCGACGGCTTCACCCTGCTCGCCATTCCCTTCTTCCTGCTTGCGGGCTCGCTGATGACCGCGGGCGGCATGACCCGGCGGCTGCTGGAACTGGCCGATGCCATGCTCGGCCACAAGCCGGGTGGGCTCGCCATGAGCGGCGTGGTCGCCTCCACCCTCTTCGCCGGCATTTCGGGATCGGCCGTGGCCGACACCTCGGCACTGGGCCGGATCATGATCCCGGCCATGGTCAAGGTCGGCCACAGGCCCGCTTTCGCCGCCTCGCTGATCGCGGCCGCCAATGTGGTGGCACCGGTCATCCCGCCCTCCATCCCGTTCATCGTGATGGGGGTGCTGACCAACCAGTCGATCACCAATCTGTTTCTGGCCGGCGTGATCCCGGGCCTGCTCTACACCGTCGCCATGCTCTGGATCGCGCGGCGGCTGGCGATCCGCGATGCGCCGGCGGTACGGACGGGCAAGCGGCCGCCCGGCACCGTCCGCCGGGCGCTGGCCCGCGCCGCCTTTGCGCTGCTGATGCCGGTCTTCATCCTGGTCGGCATCCGGATGGGCGTGTTCAACATCACCGAATGTTCCGGCGTGGCGGTGGTCTATGCCCTCTTCGTGGGCGGCGTGGTGCATCGGGAACTGGATCTGAAGCGGATCTATGCCGCCCTGGTCTCGGCCGGCCGCTCGACCGCGGTGATCATGATCGTGGTCGGTGCCGCCAAGCTGTTTTCGTGGCTGCTCGCCTATACCGGGGTGCCGCAGGCGGTCTCGGCCTTCGTGCTCGCCAATGTCTCCGATGCGCTGATCTTCCTGCTGGTCGTGAACGTGCTGCTGCTGATCATCGGCATGTTCCTGGAAGCCAATGCCGCCCTGGTGATGCTGGTGCCGGTGCTCTACCCGATCGCGCTCGCGCTGGGCGTCGACCCGGTGCATTTCGGCGTGGTGGTGGTGCTGAACCTGTGCATCGGCCTGATCACGCCGCCCGTCGGGCTCTGCCTCAACATCGCCT
This sequence comes from Tistrella mobilis, assembly GCF_039634785.1. Taxonomy (NCBI): domain Bacteria; kingdom Pseudomonadati; phylum Pseudomonadota; class Alphaproteobacteria; order Geminicoccales; family Geminicoccaceae; genus Tistrella; species Tistrella mobilis. Next base: position 119,699 of record NZ_JBBIAB010000014.1, read on the forward strand.
GCATGATTGCGCGGTCGCCGCTGGAACGCGGCTCGGTCGCGATCCTGCCCTTCCTGGCGGCGGCGCTGGCCGTGCTGCTGCTCGTCACCCTGGTGCCGCAGGCCTCGCTGCTGCTGCCGGGCCTTGCCGCCGGCTGATGCCGCGGGCCCGAAATACTGGAGCTTTCCGATGACCAAGCGTCTGGAGAACAAGACCGCCCTCGTCTTCGGTGCCGGATCGAGCGGCCCGGGCTGGGGCAACGGCAAGGCCACCGCCGTGCTCTTCGCCCGCGAGGGCGCGCGGGTGGTCTGCGTCGACCGCGTCGCCGAGGCGGCAGAAGAAACCGCCGGCATCATCCGCGATGAAGGCTTCGAGGCGATCGCGGTCACGGCCGACGTCACCTCTTCGGCCGAGATCGCGGCGGCGGTGGCGAAGACGGTCGAGACCTTCGGCCGGCTCGACGTGCTGCACAACAATGTCGGCATCACCGAGATGGGCGGGCCGGTGGAGCTGGACGAGGCGCGCTGGCGGCGGGCGATCGACGTCAACGCCACCTCGGTCTTTCTGGCCTGCAAGCATGCCATCCCGGAAATGCTGAAGGGTGGCGGCGGCGCCATCGTCAACGTGTCGTCGCTGGCGGCGATCCGCTGGACCAACTATCCCTATCTCGCCTATTACGCGGCCAAGGCGGCGGTGAACCAGATGACCGTCGCCATCGCGCTCGAATATGCAAAGCAGGGCATCCGCTGCAACGCCATCATGCCCGGCATGATGGACACGCCGCTGATCCGCACCCAGATCGTCGGCCAGTATGCCGATGCCGAGGACATGATCGCGAAGCGCCACGCCGCCTGCCCGACCGGGCGGATGGGCGATGGCTGGGACATCGCCAGGGCGGCGGTCTTCCTGGCCTCCGACGATGCCGGCTACATCACCGGCCACTGCCTGCCGGTCGATGGCGGGCTGTCCTGCCGCGCTGCCTGACGGCGATCCCGGACAAGGAGACGATCATGACCGGAGAACGCGACGAACATGGCTTTCATGACGGCCGCGTCGCGGTCGTGACCGGGGCGGCAAGCGGGATCGGCCTCGCGACCGCCCGGGCCCTGGCCGAGGCGGGCGCCATGGTCGTGGCCGCCGATCGCGATGCCGAGGGGGCCGCCCGGGTGGTAGCAGAACTGGAGGCGCAGGGGCTGCATGCGGCCCCTGCCGCCTTCGACGTCTCAGACCCCGAGGCGGTGGCGGAGGCGATGGCGGCCATCGCCCGCGATCACGGCCTGGTCCGGGTGCTGGTCAACAGCGCCGGGATCGGCGTCGACGTGCCGTTTCTCGACACCGATCCGGCGCTGCTCGACCGGATCATCGGCATCAATCTGCGCGGCACGATGATGCTGGGCCAGATCGTCGCCCGCGGGCTGATCGCGGCGGGCCGGCCGGGCGCGATCGTCAATGTCGGTTCGGTCTCGGGGCTGCGCGGCAATCGCGGCCGGGCCGCCTATGGCGCGTCCAAGGGGGCCGTGCATCTGCTGACCCAGGTGATGGCGCTGGAACTGGCGCCTTACGGCATCCGGGTCAACTGCGTCGCGCCGGGCCCGATCGACACGCCGCTGACCCGTGCCGTCCACCGCCCCGAGGTCCGCGCCTCGTGGGAAGAGCGCGTGGCGCTCGGCCGCTATGGCACGCCCGAAGAGATGGCCAGCGTGATCCGCTTCCTGGCCGGCGATGCCGCAGGTTACGTCACCGGCCAGATCGTCGCGGCCGATGGCGGGTTTCAGGCGGTCGGGATCAGGGATTGATGATGCCCGGCCCTCGTCCCTCTTGAATTGGCCCTCATCCCTCTTGAATTGATTTTCATGCCACGGCATGATCTCGCCACGTTGGCGGGAGGAGGCGCGTGTGGCGGCCATCGACGAGACGCGAAAGGACCAGCGGGTCAATTTTCTCATCGCGGCGGGGTTCGGCGTGTCGCCGGTTCTTGCGCATCTCGTCGTCGCGCTGGCCATTTTGAGCGGTGTCGTTACGGCACCGGACACGGCGCCGATCTCGGAACAGAACTGGTGCGGCCACCTCATCTTTGCCGGGCTGTCCATCGCCGCCGGTGTCTTCGTCAATATGTTGAAGCACGGGGTATCGGTCACGCGGCCGGGCCGGATCTGCGGCTTCCTGCTTATCACCTTCTCTGCCATGCTCTGGCTGCTTTTCGGCATGCTGGCCGTCGCCAGAGGTGCGCCGTCTATCGCGATGTGGGTGAGTGCGGTGCTTGTGGTTGGTGTGGTCGTTCTGTGCGCTTATATTCTCGATATGCAGATCGCCGTCGCCCAGGCGGGGTGAGGGTTATCCCAACTGCGTGAGGGTCTGAGACCGATGAACATGATCTTCGACGCCATCATGCCCTACGTGCTGGTCCTGGGACTTCTTGGCCTGTTCTCCTGCTTCTGGATGGCGGAGCAGACCCGCCGCAGCCTGGCGGCCAAGGGGGGAGAAGACGGCGTGATCAATGCGCTCAGCTGGCCGTGGCGGCTGATGCTGCGTGTGGCCGGGCGGGCCTGAGCCGGGGCGCGTCGTGGATGACATCCTGACCGCCGGCACGGTGCTGGCGGCACTCGATCTGATCGGCACCTTCGTCTTCGCCCTGTCGGGGGCCGTGGTCGCGGTGCGCCGGGGGCTGGACCTGTTCGGCGTGCTGGTGCTGTCCTTTGCGGCCGCGAGTGCGGGCGGCATTCTGCGCGATCTGTTGATCGGCGCGGTGCCGCCGGCGGCGATCAGCCAGCCGCGCTATGTGCTCACCGCCTGTGTGGCGGGGATCTTCACCTTCTATCGTCATGCCCTGATCGAACGCTTCCGCAACCCGGTGCAGGTGAGCGATGCGGCGGGGCTTGCGCTGTTCGCGGTCTCGGGCGCGCAGAAGGCGCTGGGGGCCGGGCTGGAGCCGGCGATGGCGGCGCTGCTCGGCATGCTGACGGGCATCGGCGGCGGCATTCTGCGCGACGTTCTGGTCGCCCAGGTACCGGCGGTGCTGAAGGCGGATCTCTATGCGGTCGCGGCGCTCGCCGGTGCCGGGGTGGTGGTCACCGCCCATGCGCTCGACCTGCCGGCCGCCCCCTCGATGCTGGCCGGGGCGGCGCTCTGTTTCGGATTGCGGGTCATGGCGATCCGGCATGGCTGGCAGCTGCCCGTCCCCCGCCTGCCGGACCGGGAGGACCGGAGCTGACGACGGGCCCCGACAGGACGGCACAATGGGGTTGCCATATCGGATTTGCGACACAGATCCGTATGAACGGGCTTGCGCCTCATTCCAGCCCGGTCACCGGAGACCCGCCCCGATGACGGAGATGCCTTTCACCGGCCGGCCCATCCTCCGGCCCACACGACGTGACGTCCTGGGCGGCCTGGCCGCAGGGGCGGCGGCGTTTGCCCTGCAGCCGGTCGCGGCCGCCGCCGCCGGGACGGCGACGGCAGCCGACGGCCCGTTCCACCGGCCGATTCCGTCGAGTGGCGTTCTGCTGCCCGCGGTCGGGCTCGGCACCTGGATCACCTTCAATGTCGGTCGCGACCCGCAAGCCATCGCCGGCTGTACCGAGGTGATGCGCGCCTTTTTCGATGCCGGCGGCCGGGTGATCGACAGCTCGCCCATGTATGGCTCGTCGCAGATGGTTGTCGGCCAGGGGCTCGCGACACTGGATGCCCGCGACCGCGTGTTTTCGGCCGAGAAGGTCTGGACCTCGTCGGGCAGCGACGGGCCCGGGCAGATCGAGGAGACGCGCCGGTTCTGGGGCGTGAAACGGTTCAGCCTGATGCAGGTCCACAACCTCCTCGCCTGGCAGGATCATCTGGAGACCCTGTTCGCGATGAAGGCCGAAGGCCGCCTGGGCCATGTCGGCATCACCACTTCGGAAGGCCGGCGCCATGACAGCTTCGAGGAGGTGATGGCGACGCAGAAGCTGGACAGCGTGCAGGTCACCTACAACCCGCTCGATCGCGAGGTCGAGGCGCGGATCCTGCCGCTCGCGGCCGATCACGGCCAGGCGGTGATCGTGAACCGGCCCTTCCGCCAGGGCGCGCTGACCCGGCGGCTGGCGGGGGTGCCGCTGCCCGGCTGGTCGCGCGAGCTGGAGGTGTCGAGCTGGGCGCAGGCGCTGCTGAAATTCATCCTGGCCCATCCGGCGGTGACCTGCGTCATTCCGGCCACGACCCGCGTCGACCATGTCCGCGAGAATCTGGCGGCGGCATCGGGCCCGCTGCCGGATCGCGCATTGCGGGAGCGGATCGCCGCGGATGTCGAGGCGGCCGTCTGATGCCCTGGACCGACTACACCCTGAACGACTTCCTGCTGTTTGCCCCCGAGACCTATCAGCGCCTGTTCATCCGCTATCACGAGGCGATCTGGCCGCTGCAGATCCCGGCCGTCATCGCCATGCTGGTGATCCCCTGGCTGATCCTGCGGCGTGGCGGGGTGGAGCCGCGGATGATGCGCATCGCCCTGCCGATCCTGGCGGTGGTCTGGGTGTGGATCGGCACCGATTTCCTTTATCAGCGCTACGGCGAGATCAACTGGGCGGCGGTCTGGCCGGCCGCCGGCTTCATGCTGCAGGGCGTTCTGCTGCTGGCGACGGCCTTCGCCGAGCCGGAACAGCCTCCGGATGTCCGCGTCCCGCCCGCCGCCCGCGACGCCGGCCTGCTGGTCATGGCCGCAGCCGTGATCCTGCTGCCGCTCGCCGCGCCGCTTTCGGGCCGGCCCTGGCTCTCGGCCGAACTTGTGGGCGTGACCCCGGATGCCACCGCGCTCTTCACCCTGGGCCTGCTTGCCCTGAAACCGCTCCGCCTGCGCCTGCTGCTCCTGCCGGTGCCGCTGCTCTGGTGCCTGCTCTCGACCCTCACCCAGATCGCCATGGACTGGCCCGACGCCTGGATCCTGCCGGCCCTCGCCGCGGCGGCGGTGGCGGCGACGCTGTTGCCGCGGGAGAAGGTCGATTAGCCCGCAAATCTGACGACATATTTTTCTGAAAAATCTACCTGGGATTATGCAATATTGCATGTCAGATCGATGATGGGGGCATGGCATCGGAGCATGCTCCCAGGAGGCTGATGACGGGGGCTCCGCAGGTGAGCTGGGCATTATTTGTCGATGAATCGGGGCAGGATCGGCGGTACTCCCCTTATGAAGTTCTGGCCGGGGTTGCTGTCGAAGATCGCCGGATATGACTTGTGGAGATCGTCAGGCGTATGCGCTATCGCCATCTCACCGATGGCGGGGACGCCGTCTGGGGCGTCAAGGAAATCCGGGATCTACGGCCGCGTGCCGCCGTTGCAACGAAAAAAGGCAATGCAGCGTAACCGCCACAAAGCCTCCATCTCTAATATGGCGGGCATCACCCGATCTGGCAATACCCGATCGGGTGATACCCAGGGCTATCGCATTTGCCCGATGACGGATCGGGCGAATGCGTCGGACCATCCGGATCGCTTTCGCTTGCGACGGATGGAGATGGACGGCCTGGCCGTTTTGAGGACGTTGAGGGCGAGTTTTCGGATGATGGCGAGGTTTTCCGGACCGTGGTCCTTGCGAGCGCGGGCCTCATCCTCGCGGAAGGTGGTGTCGAGAACCCAGTGCA